>JBBAAP010000006.1 GCA_041658285.1 Candidatus Brocadiia bacterium | reverse complement strand
ATAAGGGACACTAACTCGCTTTTCTCGAAGTGTCTAATCCTAAGTATCGCCTTTGGCGATACCAGAATAAGGGACACTAACTCGCTTTTCTCGAAGTGTCTAATCCTAAGTATCGCCTTTGGCGATACCAGAATAAGGGACACTAACTCGCTTTTCTCGAAGTGTCTAATCCTAAGTATCGCCTTTGGCGATACCAGGATAAGGGACACTAACTCGCTTTTCTCGAAGTGTCTAATCCTAAGTATCGCCTTTGGCGATACCAGGATAAGGGACACTAACTCGCTTTTCTCGAAGTGTCCCTAAATAAAAAAGGGGGCCCGAAGGCCCCCTTTTTACTTTAATCCAACCTGGTTATCTGACAAACCTGGTTGTTATGTTCGAACTGTTACCGGTAGCTGAATCCTGAACAGCGATAGACCACCTATATGTGTGCCCGCTGACCAGCGCTGATATAGAAGCCCTGGTATCATCATTGAACACTATTGATGTCTGGGTGCTGGGCAAATTGTCCCACGTCTCCCAAACATAGTTGCTCCAGGTCCAGCCATATCCGTCTGTAAACTCCTCCTCAACCCGGATACGGTAACTATACACGGCTGGCGCGGAGGTCGGCGCGGCCCAGCTGAATGTCGGCGTCACGCCGGATGTTACATTCAAACTGCCGGCAAAATTATCAATTACGCCTGTAACCGAAGCGGTAACCGTCTCGCTCGTCACGTTGGCAAACCCTACATCCAACGTATAGGTATCGCCTATGTTCGGACGGGCTGAGCGGAAATCTATCCAGCTCCGGAATTCCCACTCCTTGGCCAGGTCTGTCGGGCCAAAGACGTTCGGTCCGGAAAGCAGTGTCACGGTAATCGGCGTGCACTTGCCATCCACTACGCTTACATTAACGCTGTAATTGTCGCCGTAATCCATATCCCGGTGATGGTTGGTCTGGACATACGCCACAACCTTGGAACTCGGGACAGTGACGTTTTTGGTCAGACTGGCGTTGTTAACCATTACCATATCCATATTCCCGCCATTGGTGTTTTGGTAATCGTTGCTGTTAATCACGCCATCACCATTCATATCAATAACCATAAAGAGCATGTATGCCCCGTTGACTACGCCGGGAATGCTGTAATCTATCGTGGCCGGAGGTCCAGCCGGAATCTGATAACCGCTGGTATATATGGTCAGATTGTTCTTATCTTCGGCATATGCCCCGACATACAGCCACTTACCGACAATACCCGGATCGCCTGTCGGCAGGGTCACTGTACCGGAAACAGTGTATCCGCCGGTCTGTGCGCCGATGGTGGTTGATATCACGGTCGTGGGCGAACTTGTTACACTATTGGATACTGATTCCAACACAAAGTAATAGTCTGTCGCATCGGTTAATCCGCCCTTAAAGTAATGGGCATCATCCTTGGCCGGCACTTGAACCTTAGTGCTGTAACTGGACGGCACCGTTGGCGTAATGGCCGGATTCGTACCGTAATAAATATTATAGGCTGAAGCTGCTTCCGTGTCGCTAATCACTGGCGTATCCCAGAACAGCATGAATCCGCCGGCGCCCGGGATGGCCATAACATTAGTCGGAGCCGCGGCTGTGACTGCGCCCGCGTCAGCCACGGTCACGTTCGCGTTGATATAATTAGCATTGAGTGCTATCGAACCGGAAACGCCGGACGGGTCGTTGGCATTAGCCCTGGCATTAAAGTTGCCAATGGAGGTGTCGAGCATGGCAAATATCTTGTAGTTGCCGGACCTAACGCCTCTTACAGTGTATGAACGGGTAGCCTGCGGCGGACCCATCCAGGCAATCGCAGTGCCCCACTCAGTCGTATCGAGGCCGCTGTTATCCCATACCACGAAAACAAACATCACACCCTGCTGGAAACCGCTGTAGGTAATGTTGCCTGAAATGCTGAAGGTCGTGGCCACGTCAAAATTGTTGCCGTAGGAATCGGCATTGTTAATAGTTACGCTCCTATTATCCGGCACCGTGGTAACCGCCGGATCAACCGTGTAAGTGCCGTTGGTCAGGCCTTCGAAGCTGTAAAAACCCGAGAAATCCGTTACCGTGCTCCTGGAAGTCGTGCCGGACAGGTTAACCGTCTGGTTGCCGACTACGTTTCCATCGCCATTCAGCTGGCCGTAAATACCATAGGTGTTGGCCACTGCCTGCGTCGCCGTGAAGTCCTGGTTTACCATATTGGAGTTATTGACAAACAGGGAAATGCTCGAGGGAGCAAAATAGTAATCCATCTTGTTCGGGGTCAGGGTGTAAGAACCGTTCTGAACGTTAAAGAATGTAAAGTAACCATCCGGATTGGTGTTTATGGTCAGGTACATCGAACCGTTCAGGGTCATCATCACATCGCCTACGCCGGCTGATGTGTTGGTGACTACCCGGCCACTGATGGTATAGGTCGTGCCGCCGTAAGTCGAGCCGGTAAAATTAATGCCGGTCCGGTTGGCGCTGCTAACGCTTACATTCTGGCTGTTCGGAGTAATCGTAAATCCCGGCTTGCTGGCCGAAATCGTATAGTTACCGTTGACCAGTCCGGGGAATGTGTAGTTGCCGATACCATCAGTCATGGTGCTGGCGCTGGACGGGCCGTTTAACATAACCGTCGCGCCGGAACCGACGCCGCCTGAAATGTTACCGGAAATGGTATAGGTCGAACCGCCGGCCGATGTGCTGGCCGTAAAATTCACGCCGCTCCAGTTGGAGCCGTTTATGGACAAAGCCATGCTGCCCGGGCTGAATGAATAGCCGGACAGGCTGGGGGTAATAATGTAATTTCCGTTGTTGACCAGGAAGGTGTAATTGCCGTTCATATCCGTGCTGGTGCTGTTGGACATGGCGCCGCCCATGGTCATTACCACATTCTGGAGCGGACCGCTGTTGGATAGCACCCGGCCGGAGATGTAATAACTATAGTTCGTCCCACCGCCGCTATCGCCGGTGTTATCACTTGTTTTGCTACTCATATCAAGGCATCCGCCTTGGCTCAGGATTACCACCGTTCCTAAAAGCAGGAACAGCCCCATCCATCTCATCCAGTTTCTTGCCATATCCGATACTCCTCTCCCCGATATCACATCAGGGGATTTTGTTCTGCAAACCCATGCCACAAATAACATTTGTGGGTGAGTTTGCAAAACTGATTAAGTTATATTGCTGGTTAGCATTTTTATTGCACTTTACCTATTAACCCAAATTTGTCAAGATAAAAATAGCGAATTCCGGAATTATATTAACCATCCCGTAATATGACCCGCCCAGTTTAACTATTGAAACCATCCCGAAGTTATCAAAACCTTGACTTCCGGCGCGTCCCCCGATATACTTCGCCCTTTTAATGTAAAGGAACAAAAACCTTAATAGGAAACTTTGTGTCCTTTGTGGTGAATAAAGGAGTTTATTATGAAGAAACAATTCCCCAAAGTAGTCCTGGCCAGCGGCGCCTGTTCGCCCCCGGAACGGGCCGTGCTGGGTATGTCCTACCGGCAATACCTGACCAATGTCACTATGGAAGCCCTCAAGGCGGCTAAGCTGACCATCAAGGACGTCCAGATCGGCGCCATCTCCTACAACGAGCGCAACATCACCGAAGGCGCCTTGGGCTGCGTCATCGCCGACGCGCTTGGTATGAGCCCGATTCCGTTCATCTCCATCTCCCAGGCCTGTCCGGCCGGCGGCATCTGCGCCGATGTCATCTGGAACTACATCGCTACCGGACGTTACGACGTCGGCATCGTCCTGGGCGTGAACAAGCCCGACAATTTTGACTTCCGCGACGCCATGGGCCCGATCGGCAACTGGTGCGACTACGACCATATGCTCGGCTTCACCCACGAAAACTACGGCGCACTGCGCGGCGAATATTACAAGCTCAAATACGGCTACGACAACAAAGCGGCCGCCCGCTGGTCGCAACAGTGCCACTGGTACGGCCGCCGTAACCCAATGGCCCTGCATAACTCCGGCCCGATGCCGACCGACGAAGAGCTCAACGACCCCACTCCGGCCGGCTACCGCATGCGCACCGCCACCGGACGCAATATGGCCACCTGCCTGGTGATGGTCAGCGAAGCCAAGGCCAAGGAGCTGGGACTGCCGCCCATTTACATTAATGTCTCTTACGCCCACCGGCCGGTCTACATCGGCAATATGTTCAACTTTAACGACGCCCAGGGCGTCTTTAGCAATATGGACCTGGCCGACCAGCCGGCCATCAAGGTGGCCGCCAAAGAGGCCTACGAAATCGCCGGCATCACCGCCAAGGACATCGACATCGCCCAGGTGCACGACCTGTCGCTCTACGACGGCATAATGGCCATGGAATGGCTGGGCATCTGCCCGCCCGGCGAAGGCGGCAACTACGTCCTGGCCGGCAACACCGCCGTGGACGGCAAATGCCCGACCAACACCGACGGCGGCGCCATCGCCTTCGCCCACTCATCGGCCGGCGGCGATTTCCAGTCCAAGATACACGAAAACTGGCTCCAGCTCACCGGCAAGGCCGGCGAACGCCAGGTCAAGAACCCCAAGGTAACAGTCGCCCACGCCTACGGCACGCACCATTCGCTAGACGTGGTTGGCGTATTACGCAAGGAGTAAAATTAGCCACGGAGACGCAGAGCACACAGAGTGCTGAAAAATAACAATTAATTCTCCGTGACCTCTGTGGCAAGATTAAGGAGCAAACTATGAATACCGAATTCACCGAAGTCATCCCCCGCCTGGAAAGTTACGGCACCATCAAGACCTGGCGCGAACGTCACGGCCGTTACCGGCTCCAGGGCACCAAGTGCAAGGCCTGCAGCGAGAAATGGTTCCCGCCCCGGACCGGCATGCCCTGCCCCAAGTGCCACGCCATGAATACCATGGAGGACTACGAATGCGCCCGGACCGGCGAGGTGGTTTCCCTGCAGTCCGAGGTAATGGGCTATCCGGCCATGGGCTACGGAGAACTGGCCCCCCGCCAGATATGCATGATTAAACTGGACGACGGCATACACGTGATATCCGAGGTGATGGACGCGCCCGAAGGCGACGTCAAGCCCCGGTCCGGCAAAACCCCCGGCACCCGGGTCAGGATGACCTTCCGCAAACACAAACGCGAAGACACCGGCAACTGGATGTACGGGTATAAGTTCGTAGTGGAGAAATAGGACGCTGATTTGCGCAGGCCTTCGGCACACAGATTATTATCCTGTCAATCTGCGTTTATCTGCGTACCATAAATGAAAAACATAATCTTACTCATCATCTTCACGGCCCACCTGATTGCCTTTGCAGTATTATATCTCCGATACCAACTCCTCTACCAGGCCCTGTTCACCGGCGGGTTCTCAGGGCTGGTGATATATTACGGCATTAACATCATCTGGCCTAAAGCGCCGGTATGGCTTCCTGCCCGACTGGCCTGGTCAGGCGGGAAAATATTCAGGTATCTGGGTCTGATACTGCTAGCTATAGGCACACCGTTGTTCATATATGTAAGGCCCGTGCTCGGGTCCATCATTACCGGCATCATCCTGCTGTTCCTGGTAGCCAAGTTCATCAACCTCAAACGCAGGCTGATGACCAACCCGCGCTTCATAATGTTCGTGATGCGGGTAATGCTCGCCTGGCTCAAATTCCGGGACAAATTCCGCAAAAACCAGCCGGAATAATCAACCATAAAAAGCATCCCTCACTGTTACAGGTCTTGATAACTATGTGAACGTCACCTGAATTTCCAAAGACAGGTCCATCTTATATTCTTCGGTTATGGGAACAGTCATTTTATTCAGCATGAAATCAATATGAGACGCCCCGCCCGGCCTAAACGGCGCGACATCGGCCGGGCGATATTTTTCCGCCAGCCCGTTAAGGCCTTTATTTGCCTGCTTGAGTTTTTCATCAAGCCGGCGGCTGGCTTTTCTTATTCCCGCGTAATAGAATCCGCCGCAGCCGCCCTTGCGGCTGGATGGTTTATTCGCGACTGATGCCAGGGCATTCAGCCACCATTTTAATTGCGCCCTCTCCTGCAATATCGCCGAACCGCTTTTCATCAGTTGGTTATTTAACGCCTTTTTGAAGTCGGCTATCTTATCCGGCAGGCATATCCGGATTGGCCGGCCGTTTATCTTATCTCCTGGTTTTAGGTATTGTTTATGCAACGCCGGCATATTAGCCAGCGCCATTGTGGCCAATGAGACCAGGCTCTTTCCGGGCGGTTCTGATAAGGTCAAGGGAAAAACAGATTGCATAGCTGATTTCTGATAGAGAGAAGCTGTTTCCTTGATGCAATTTTTGTATTCCTTCGCCTTAATCCCGCCCATCCGCCTGAACATCCGGTTTAACTTGGACAGATATTTTGGCGCCGACCGGAGCACTTTTTTCCGATAGGCGATGATGAGTCCTTGTCGGGAAAGGCCTTTGTCGCGATAATACCCCTCTAACGCCGGATGATAATAGGGGAAATACTTGATAAGCTGACGGGCAATCTTGTCCCGGAACTGGCGCCGGTTGCCCACCACGGCCCGGCGTGCCTTATTAATACCATCGGCCGCCCGGTCACAGGCAGACTGCCAGCGCTGGGTAACCTGCCGGGCATGGGCATCGCTTATCTCCGGCACCTGCACCTTTAACACAAAAACCCGTTCCCTATTTCTCATAATAAATGTTATTATAAAGGTAACCGCGTATTTAGGCAATATTTTGTATCCAAAATCCAGAAATTGGACGTCATCTGATTTACCCATTTTATAACTCATTGTTTTACATATAGTTATACCGCAAAAAACAGTGGGGAGGTGGGGGTATGGGGGGATAGGGTATAGGGGGACGTGCGAGGGGATTCCTGACCCTCCGGTCTAGGGTTCCCGGTACGGCCCTGATGGGTTCCTGGCCTAGCCCTGCCGGGTTCCGGGTACGGCCCTAATGGGCTCCCGGCCCAGCCCTGCCGGGTTCCGGGTACAACCCTAATGGGCTCCCGGCCCAACCCTGTCGGGTTCCGGGTACGGCCCTAATGGGCTTCCGGTACAGCCCTGATGGATTCCCGGTACGGCACTGATGGGCTCCCGGTACGGCACTGATGGGCTCCCGGTACGGTACTGATGGGCTCCGGGCACAGCCCTAATGGATTTCCGGTACGGCGGTAGTGGGTTCCTGGTATTCCGGTAGAAGGCTATCGGAACCCCGTCATACCAAGGCTCGCACCCCGCCAAAGGGCAGGTCAAAAAAAATGATTTTTCGAAAACTATTTCCTATAATATAGATAAACCAACGGTTGCAAAATATGTCCTTACCCGTGAGGGTTCTTGTCCCAAGACCCCTCAGGGTCTAGGGGCAGGAGGCAGTAGCTCTGGTCTGTCCCGCTTACCTCCGCTTACCTATTTACTAAAAACAGCGGCCAGAAATGAGTCTGGCAGGCGGGTTATAAAATCAGGTGTGTGTCACGGGTCTACAACCAGCGCGCACCGGAGGATTATCAACCGATACGACCCAGCGACCTGAATACCTCGATTGCCGTCTGCTCGGTTAATTCCTGTTCAGAATATTCGCTAACCATATATCTTTAGATTAGCGCATGCGTGGAAAAGCCCAACGGCCTGTTTTTGCATTCCACACTTTATTTAAATCATTTTTATTTAGTATAGAAAATACCGCCGGCTTAAGAAAAAGAGTTATTCTTCTCATTACATTCTTGAATTCCCGTGGGGCATTATCCAAACGCGCCTTGCGTAAAAAGGCAATCCATTGCTGCTGTCTTGATTTATCGGCATAAAATTCCGCGCGAAAAACCAAAGGATCATCGGGAAGCGGGGTTTTTCTTCTCCGGAAAGTCATTCCTACTGCCTTTTGAAGTATCTTGCCCTGGAAACTATGGTTAGAGGCAAGAATATAAACATCGTAGAAATCCTTCATCCGGCTATTTGCCATTGCCAGTTTAACCATTGCCTCAAACTTTTCTGAGATAACGCTTTCTAACGAATAAACCTTTATTTTCGGGGGCTCGCCTCCGGCGATAGTCGGGAATACCATCTGGTTAGATTTGGGCCAGATAGCATCGCCAAATCCGGTATCCAATTGCAATCGTTTGCGGGCTTTCCCGAGATAGGCATTTATTTTTAGTCTTATGCCGGGATATTCGGTATCAGGCTTTATTTCTTCTGAGCTGATGGATTGCGAGTCAAATTTAACCCCGTCGTCACAGGATATATCCGCAATCTCAGCAAAAACTCTTTTGATGTCTGCCGGAGTATTTTTCAATCCAACGCCCAGAAAATCCATATCCTTAGTCGCCCTGGATTTGGGGATATTGAGATAGATTAAAAACAAGCCGCCTTTTAAAACAAAATGGCGGTTAAACTTAGAAATGGTAATCCGGTACAAAAACCTTTCCTGGAAATACCGCAAGAGTAAGGCGTCAAAGTCAATCTTCTCCACTCGCGCCAGATTCAGCAATTTGGCTTTAATAGAACCTGCTCTATTTATAATCGCCTTTTTCATTTGTACTTTTACACCATGACGTTAAGCCATGTCTGGACCAGCGGTTTTACCCGGCAGATTTGGGCGTATTTCAGAAGTTCTTCCAGATTACGGTCATGGCGTTTGAGATATTCGGCCAGCCCTTCCTTAACCGTATCCAGCCCCAGTTTATTACGGTAGCGGAAACAGTCGCAAATCGTCTTTTCCGGGCAGTATATCCTGACCTTATCCGAGCCGATTTTTATTTCCCGAATGCCCGCATCAAATTGCCTGGCGGAAAAGTAATAAAATTCGACCGGCGGGTAAATGACTTTAGGACGCCGCATTCCTCTGGACAGCGCCATTGATATTACAGACGGATTAAATGTAGTCAGTTCAAAATAAGCAAGCGCGGAAAGCAGGCAAATTACACCGCCGGGAGCTGCCCGCTTCAGGTCAATAAACCCTTGGTGAGAAATTATATCTATCTCAGCGGAGCGATAAATGCCTCGTTTTACCCGGGTTATCTGACCTTTATCAAGCATTGTTTTGATATCCCGCGGGTGAACGCCTGTTTTTAGGATGTCGCTGGTTCGGGCAAAACCCTTATTAACTTTAAATAGTTTTGTTATAACGTCACTCTTGTTCATAAACAATCTTTAGATTTACTTCGTTCGCTACCGATGGCTAGAACCGTATACACTTCGCAATAAGTGTAAACTGTTTTATCCAAGCATATATCCTCACATCAATTGTGTCAATAAAATACAATATTGGGAACGATTCTCTTTTTAGCCCGCGCCGCTACAACTTTCCTTCCGCCAAATATTCCTGGGTATCTCGACCAGCGCGCGCCGGAGGATTATCAACCGATACGACCCAGCCCATTGGCTATGGCCTTGAGCGTGAATGCCGCCTCTTTCGTGGAGATAATCAGCGGCGGCAACAGCCGCACGGCATTGCCCGTGGACAGCGACGAGTGCACGCCGTTATCCTTGAGATGCGACTGCAATTCCGCCACCGCCTCTTTCGACGGCAGGTCAAACCCTATCATCAATCCTATGCCGCGTATGTCGCCGATTAATCCCGGGAATTGCTTTTTCAGCTTTTCCAGCCCGGACCGGAACTGTTTTGACCGGGCCACGACGTTGGATGTAATGTCTTTTTCGACCATCTGCCGGGTGGCGATATAGGCGGCGACCATGGCCATAGGATTACCGCCGAAAGTAGAACCGTCGTAACCGGGCTTCATCGCGGCGCTGACCTTAGAATTGGTCACCACTGCCGTGACCGGATACCCGCCGCCGAACGACTTACCTATTGCCATAATGTCCGGCACCACGCCGTATGCCTGTGATGCCCACCACTGGCCGGGCCGGGCGGCGCAGCGGCCGAACCCGGTCTGGACCTCGTCGCAGATGAGCGCGCCGTTGTATTTATCGCAGAGCGCCCGGACCTTTTTGACAAACCCCGGCTTGAGCGGCCTGACACCGGCTTCTTCGCTCTGGACCGGTTCCATAATCACAATCTTAGCCCGACCCTGCTTCATCAGTTTGGCAATGGCCTCATCGTCGTTGGGCTCGACGAAATAGACCCAATCCTGCTGGTCCAGGAAGAACGGCGCCCGGTATTTGATGTTATATGTAACCGCCACCGCGCCGTGGGTCCGGCCGTGGAACCCGTTCTTCAGCGCTATCACGCCTTTCTGCTTGGTATAGGCCTTGGCCATCTTGAGCGATTTGTCTACCGCCTCGCCGCCGGAGTTCTGCCAGTAGAACTGGGTCAGCTCCTTGGGGAACATGGGCTGAATCACCTGCAGGAACCGCGCCCGTGGGATATGCACCCGGTCTTCCTTGGTGGCGATTAACTGGCGCGCCTGGTTCATAAGCCCGATGGCTATTTCCCCGTTCTCGTTGCCCAGGTTGGTGGCGCTGTAGTTGGAATCCATATCCAGATACTTGTTACCCAGTGTGTCGTAGAGCCAGGCGCCCTGGGCCCGGCAAAAAACCAGGTCTTTTTCCAGGTGGGAAACCGGTATCTTATACTTTTCGTGCAGATCTATCGCTTCCTGCGTGGAGATTTCGGAGTCGTTGATGAGCGCGGCGAATCTCTTTGCCTCCGAGCCGGACAGCTCCTTAGCCAGCGCCCGGGCTAATTTAAAGGCAAGCTTATCGGTCAGGACCGAGATGCCGTTACGGCCTTTTACGGCGTTCTTGAGATGTTTATCGCATATCACGTCCGCCTTTGCCGGACAGACGATACCCAGCGCCTCCCTGACCCGGCCGACCGTGGCATTAATCCGCTCGGGATGTTGTTTCCTGTCACTGACCAGCGCGTTGTATAATGCGTTTCCCATTTTATACTCCTTTTTTATAGTCTGTCTGACAACTCTAAAACTCTATAAACCCTTTTAACTCTTAAAACTCAACAGCTTAATAGCTGTTGTTATTTGCTTATTGACCGCGTTCGTGGATGTCCCGCCGTAACTGTCCTTCGATTCCACCGACTTTATGGGATTGAATATCTTATAGACATCATCCTCGAAGAGCCGCGAGAATCTTTTGAACTTGGCCAGTTTCAGCGACATCAACGGTTGTTCCTGGCTGAGGGCATAATGAACGAGTTTGCTGATTATGGTATGGCTCTGCCGGAACGGCACCCCCTGCTTGACCAGGTAATCAGCCAGGTCAGTGGCGTATATGAAGCTGTTGATGTCTTCATTCATCCGGGCCGGGAATATCCGCATGGTATTGACGGCCAGAGCCAATATCTGCAGGCATTCTTTGGCTGTGCGCACCGTATCAAAAACCGGTTCTTTGTCCTCCTGCATATCCTTGTTGTAGCCGGTGGGCAGGCCTTTCATCACGGTCAACAGGCTGACCAGGTTGCCGCAGACCCGACCGGTCTTGCCCCTGACAAGTTCCAGGGCGTCGGGGTTGTGCTTCTGCGGCATCAGTGAGCTCGAGGTGGCCAGGCCTTCGGCCAGTTCGACGAACCCGAACTCGGCTGACGACCAGATAATCAGGTCTTCGCACAACCGGCTCAGGTGCGTCATCAGTATGGCGCCGCCGGAAAGCGTCTCCAGCATAAAATCACGGTCGCTGACCGCGTCCAGCGCGTTATCGGAAACGCCGCCGAACCCCAACTGCCGGGCCAATTTATGCCGGTTAATCCTGTAGGCGTTGCCGGCCAGCGCGCCTGAGCCGAGCGGACAAACATCCAGCCGTTTATGGCAATCGGCCAGCCGGCCTTTATCACGCTCCAGCGCGAAGAACCAGCTCATCAGGTAGTAAGAAAACAGAATGGGCTGTGCCTGCTGTAGGTGCGTGTAGCCGGGCATAACCACGCCGATGTATTTCTGCGCCGACTTGACCAGCGCCGACTGTAACCCGGTTACCGCTTTCTGAATCAACCCTATCTCTTTCTTGAGATAGAGCCGCTCGTCCAGCGCCACCTGCTCGTTCCGGCTCCGGCCGGTATGCAGTTTCATGGCGCCGGCGCCCATCAGCCCGGTCAACTTGACTTCCACGGCCGTATGGATATCCTCGACCGACAGTTTCTTGCCGCCCATCCGCGATTTCAGCCGGGCCAGGTTCTTGCGGATGCTCAGCGCCTCTTTGCCGGAAAGAACGCCCACGCCCTTGAGGGCCGACGCGTAGGCGATACTGCCGGCGATGTCCTCCTGCGCCAAATGACGGTCAACCGCGTAGGAGCTCTGGAACTGCTCCACCAGCGGATGTTTCAGTTTCTTCTTGGTCTGATACCACAATGTTTTACTCATAATTCACCGCGAAAGTTATACTAATGTTGGACAGTTCATCTCGGTTTCAACCACGGACCGATGCAACGGGTGAATGGCTTTCTTCATCACCTTGCCGTAGGTCTGCAGGTCCAGGCCCCATAGCTGGATGAACCCTTCGGCCGCCTTGTGGTTGAACGTGTCGCCGACCTCATAAGTGGCCAGTTTATGGTCATAAAGCGAGAAAGGCGATTGTCTGCCTACCACGGTGCAGTTGCCTTTGAAGAGCTTGACCTTGACCTTGCCGGTCACGGTCTGCTGGGTGCTTTCGATAAAGGCGTCCAGCGCCTGCTTCAGGGGCGAGAACCACAAACCGTAATAAACCTGCTCCGCGTATTTCTGCTCGATGCCCTTTTTAAAGTGAGCCAGTTCCCGAGTCAGGACCATCGCCTCCAGCGCTTTATGCGCCGCGTAGAGCACCGTGGCGGCCGGGCATTCATAGACCTCCCTGGACTTGATGCCCACCAACCGGTTTTCGATATGGTCCACCCGGCCGACGCTGTTGGCGCCGGCAACGGTATTAAGCTGGTTAATCAGGTCCAGCGGATAAGTCACCTGGTTGTCCAGTGCAATCGGCACGCCCTTCTCGAAGTCTATGTTAATGTAAGCCGGCATATCCGGCGCCACGGCCGGCGAGCTGGTCAGCTCGTACGCATCCTCGGGCGGCTCCATCCAGGCGTCCTCCAGCACGCCGCACTCGATGCTTCTGCCCCAGAGGTTCTGGTCAATGCTGTAGGTCTTGGTCTTGATAATCCCGTCCAACGGGATATCGTTGGCCTGGGCGTATTCTATGGCCGAGGACCGGGTGAAATCCCATTCCCGGGCCGGAGCGATAATTTTAAGCCTGGGGTTGATGGTCCGGACCGAGACGTCGAACCGGACCTGGTCATTGCCCTTGCCGGTGCAACCGTGCGCCACAGCCGTGGCGTTCTCCTGGACGGCTATCTTGACCAGCAGTTTGGCGATGAGCGGCCTGGAAAGCGCCGTCATCAGGAAATAGTTGTCGTCATAGGCCGCGTTGGCCTTGAGCGCCGGCGTGATGTACTTCCTAATAAACTCTTCCCGGGCGTCTATCATGATAGATTTGATGGCTCCGATTTTGAGCGCCTTGGCCCGGACCTTTTCCAGGTCGCCGCCCTGCCCGACATCGACAATCAGCGTGATGACATCGGCGTCGTATTTGGACTGCAACCATTTGATGGCCACCGAGGTGTCCAAACCACCCGAATATGCCAATACTATTTTTCCCTTGCTCATCTTAATCTCCTTTTCAATAATTGGTTATGTTTTTATTTTCTCCAGCACTTTCTTGAGCGATTGCTTGTCCTTGACTATTATCAAAAACGTATCGTCACCGGCAATCGTGCCCAGGACCTCCGGCAGGTTCAGCCCGTCAACCAGCCGGGCCGTGCCTGATGCCTCGCCGGGCAGTGTCTTGACCACGATCAGGTTGCCGGCGGATTTGATATCAGTTAAATAGCCGCCGAAGCGACGGGTCAGCTCGGCCCGGGTCGCCGGTCCGGTTGCTCCCGGATTCAGCTGGTAATGCCGTCCTGACGTACCGGGCACCTGAAGCACACCCATCTCCTTGATATCCCGCGACAGGGTGGCCTGGGTAACCCGGGTGCCCTTCTGCTTCAGGTATTTCAATAACTCATCCTGGGTGCCGATGGATTGCTCTTTGATTATCTGTGCAATCTTCGATTGCCGGGCTGACTTTTCTTTCATACAAAATCCTCCGTTCCAACTACTGAATATTTATTCATAATTTCTGCATATTTATACAATTAGAAAAGTATTAGTCAAGAAAAATATGATTTTTATGGGCTATCAAGTATGATTTGCGTATCCGATGCTTTCCGGCTGCGCCGGGATATTACCAGAGCTTCAGATGGAAGGCTTTTTTGGCCACTTCTACGAAACTCCAGGCCATCAGGACGAACCAGAGCGCGGCGCTCAACTGGACGGTGGTATGGTATCCGCCAATGTTGCCGAAGCACATTAACCCGATGACACCGGTATAGATGCCCAGGGTCAGCGCGGTGAATACCCAGCGCGGACCGCTCCAGACCGTCGGACCGTCGTGGTCGTGACCGGGCAGGGCCGGACCGAGCAAGGGATTGTAATACAGGCTCAGCAGAATGACGTGGCCCAGCCAGATGGCGTAAAAGGTCATCAGGAACTGGAACACGGCCGGATGGGTAATGGCGCCGGCCTTGATAATGAATACCCAAATGACACCGGCCAGTACCAGGATAGGCAGTTGGCCGTAGCCGACCTCAATGTGGGTGTTGACGCTGAATTTGGCTTTGAGTGTTTCGGCTATCTCGCCGAACAATGACCACATAACGATACCGGCGACGATGCCGGCCAGCCCGGCATAATAGCTGTCTGTCGTGCTGATGCCGTAATACATCAGGCCGATGACTATGATGCCGCAGGCAATGCCGGCCAGCACGGTGGCTCGTGCGCCTATCCGGTAGATGCGGCTTAAGACCACATGGGCCAATCCGAACAGGACAAAAATAATCCCCACCGCGGGCCAGAAAGGATGTTCCATAATCACTAATAAATCCGAATGTCTAAATCCTAAATCCGAAACAATTACTAATAACCCAATTTTCCAAACGGAGAGATAATACACGGAACCCGGAAGGAAGTCAAGGAATAGTAGCACGAATTGATAGCAAAGGTGTTACGGAGAAAGATACGGGATACACGTATCACGAATCGCGTATCCCGCGACTTACAGATAATTCGTCAGCATCATCGGGGAGCGGACGAGTTTGTTCTCGTACTTGGACGCGGTGGCGTAGTCGACCATTAGCTTGTCGTCTATCTGCTCCATGACCAGGTCCTTTTTGGGGCGTTTGGCTTCTATGCCGGCCGTGGTCTTGAAGGACAGGCAATCGCTGCCGGCGCCTGAGCCATATGCGGCTACAAGGACGCGTTCGTCCGGGCCGGCGTTGTCCAGGATATGGGCCAGCGGAATCAAGGTTCCGGCTGAGCCGGTATCGCCCAATGACGGCGTCATAACGCCCTGCATCACCGCGAACATATCCAAGCCTAATTTCCCGGCTGCCATCATCGGCTGGATGCCGTTGGCCTGATGTATTGCCACGTGGTTGAAGTCCTTGGGCGTAAGTTTGAGTTTCTTAAAGAGGTTCTGTCCGGCCGGAACTATGTGTTCCAGCAATCCCCAGGCCGAGACGTAGCCTATCCAGCCACCGCCCAATTGGATATAGCGCTCGCCTTCGGTCCGGAAGTAATCGGCCAAATCGGCGCAGTGCGATGACCAGCCTTCCAGCTTGGCGATAAGGTTGTCCTTGCCAACGATGCAGGCAAAGGCGCCGGCCGAAGCGGAGTATTCCATCTGGGTGCCGGGCGGGAAGTGGCGGTTAAGCGTATCGGCACCGATGGCAATGGCGTAATCACAGGCGCCCGAGGCGACAAACGCCGCGGCCGTGATAATAGCCGAGGTGCCGGATTTTCCGCTGAACTGGATATCGTAAGCGATTATGTCGGACCTGAGCCCGAGCGCGTCCTGAACCACCGTGGCGGCCGGTTTGGTGGCGTAGGGGTTGGTGCCGGAGCCGAAGAACAGCCCACCGATTTGCTCGCGCTTGAGACCGGACCGATCCAGGGCCAGCTGGGCCGCGTTGACGGCGATGGAAATGGAATCCTCGTCGGGCATGAGCACTACCCGCTCGCTGAATGACATCTTGTCGAACATCTCCGGCGTGACGTTGCGCCAGACCCGGTAGATTTCCCGGACGTCTATCCGGTGCTTGGGTATATGCGTGCCGTAACTAACGATACCAGTTTCCATATTTTAACTTTCTAATAATGGAACCGCGAATTTTGCGGATTGGGCTGATTTATTTATCCGCTTCATCTACTTAATCTGCGGTTACTTCTTATTGCGGAACAACCGGAATATTCCAGATGGCGTTGAAGGCGATGCCTTCGGTCATCGGGCCGGTGAATTTCATCTTCTTGGAACGGACCAGGTCCATCGGCTGGATTTTGCCGGTGAAATAACCTATGAAATCGCCGCTTTCCATCTCCAGAATCAGCTTGGCGTTTTCCATCTTGCCCGGATGAACGGTGCACTGCTGGTTCTTGATTTCCAGCCACCACATTCCGGCTTCGGCGCCGGTGATGTTGAGCATGATGTTGCGGTTATAACCCTTGGCCCGGGCTGAGTTAAACATTCCGGGCAGTCCTTCAACCAATTCTTTTACAGTCGCCATAAATTCCTCCTCTTTTCAATACCGCTCTTGCCGCAAAGGCAAGGGTGCGGGATAATTCATATCTATCTGGTCGCTATCATTCCTCCGTCCACGAATATGGTCTGGCCGGTCATATATTTTGATTCATCCGAAGCCAAAAATAGTATGGCCGGAGCAATTTCCTCGGGCACGCCCAGCCGTCCGAGCGGTATCTTATCCTCGAACCACTTGACCCGGTCCGGGTTAGCAAACAGGTTTTTGGTCAGCGTGGTCCGGACCATGCCCGGCCCGACGGCGTTGACGTTGATGCCGTAACAGCCCAGATCGTAAGCCATGCCCTGGGTGAGCATCTTCAACGCGCCTTTGGAAGCGTTATAAGCGTTCTGGCCCTTGCCGGCGATGACCGACATGACCGAAGTGACGTTGATAATCTTGCCGTACATCTTTTCGGTCATGAAAGGCAGAACCGCCTTGATGCAACGAAACGCGCCCGTGAAATTGACATCCATTATCTTGGCCACGTCCTCTTCCTGGAGCACCGGGAAGGGAATAAAATCGTTGATGCCGGCGTTGTTGACCAGAATATCAACCGTGCCAAACGCCTTGGAGGTGGCTTCGACCATTTTGTCTATCTCATCGTTCTTGGTGATATCGACCTTGACAGCAATGGCCTGGCCTTTATATTGTTTATTGATTTTGTCAGCGACTTCCTGTGCGCCCTTGAAGTTGTAATCGGCCACGGTAACCTTGGCGCCTTCCTTAGCGAAAAGCTCGGCCGAAGCCGCGCCGATGCCCGAAGCCGCGCCGGTGATGATGGCCACTTTGTCTTTCAGTCTCATAATTATGCCCTCTTTCTGTAAGCGGATTTAGCAGGTTCAACTGATTATCCGTTAAATCTGTTTAATCCGTGTACTAAAATTCACTCCCGAATACTTTACCCTGGGCGGCCAGGAAACGTTCCATATCGTCGCCCGGGAACAGTTTGGTTTCGAATATGCAGGACTTATCGCCCAGGGCCAGGGTCTGGAGCATCCGGACCACCGGTTTCATGCTGGGCGGAACGAATATCTGGGTGTTCTTTTTGCCGTGTTCCTCGCAATAGGCACACATGGCCACGCCCGAATGCTTGACCGGAGCGTTCATCTTTTTCAAAACCGTATCAAAGATGCTGTATTCCTGGCAGTTGAGAAACTCGGTGGTCTTAACCTTGGGCTCTTTATCTTTCTTGTCTGCCGGCGGCAGGATCTCTTTGGTAATCAGGTCCTGGTCGGCGAACATGCCGTAGCGGCCGATGACCTGGAGGTCGGTCACGTCGGTGATATTGACGGCCGGGAATACTTCCACGAA
Source organism: Candidatus Brocadiia bacterium (assembly GCA_041658285.1). Taxonomy (NCBI): domain Bacteria; kingdom Pseudomonadati; phylum Planctomycetota; class Candidatus Brocadiia; species Candidatus Brocadiia bacterium. Next base: position 93,084 of record JBBAAP010000006.1, on the reverse strand, counting down.
AAATGCCTTGCTCACCCGCCAGCCGTAATCATCGCGCGATTTGTCCACCAGTTCCTTGATGCCGGCCTCGCCGGATTTCTTGATGGTCAGCCCGGCCAGAACGGCCTGCTTGATCAAGCCGAAGTTATAGGCAATCACGCCGTTCAGGCAAAAAGCCAGCCAGCGTTCCAGAAGTGTGCTATCCATCTTGCCGGAGCTAATGGCCGATTCAGTTTCAGTCATTAGTTTCTTAAGCTGATCGGCCCAGTCATCGGACATCCGGGGCGGATAGTTTTTGGTCACTTCGTTAAGGTATTTTTCGTCCAGCAAATTGTCGCGTTTAATCAGTCCGCGCACATCGTCGATGAAGTCCTGGTAGAACTTCTTAACGTTATCGTTGAATTCCTTATCCTTGGCCAGGTCCGGCAGTGTGGCGTGTTCGGCCATGGCCTCGAACCGGCAGCGCATCATCGAGTCCTCGGCCTTCCAATAAGGCGCCATGACCTTGAGTCCGGGGAATATCCTCTTTTCGTCCTTGAAATCGCCTTGGTAAAGAAGCTTCAGTTCTTCCCTGGCCTGGTCGGCTTTGCCGGCCTTGGACAGCTCGTTGACCTTGAGCGCCCGCTGGACTGATTCCTTAAAGTTCTTGGCCCACTTGTGAGAATGATATTCCGGATAGTTCATATTTTATCCCTTTCGAGAACCGCTATTGTTATCACCCTTAACTAATTTGGCAAGATTTTTAAGACTTTTTATGCACTGCTCAGGACAAAATATATTGACATTAGATAATTTCTATCATAATCTTATCATATGCGGTTATTACTTATCGTTTTAATATTCATTCCCCTGTCTTTATCAGCTCAGGAGGTGATAAACAATCCCGAGTCTGTCGAACCGATGTCGGTTCCGGAATCTATCCGGATGGGTCCGATGATGACCAGCGGCAATAACCTTTTCCATTCGCTGGTTTTAGTCCCGGCGCTGGAATCAGCCCGGTTAATCGAGCCGGACCGGGGATATATTTCTGCGGGACTGAACTATGATAACTCCCAATTCAGTAAACAGAGTCCCGACTGGCTGGTTGATTACGACGCCCGGCTGATCGAAGGATTCCTGGATATCCGCTACGGGGTATCGGAAGAAATCGAAGCCCGAGTTACGATTACCGGCGGCGCTTTATTTGAGGACGCACATAATTTAGTGCTGTCCAAAAATAGTGTTTCTTACCTTGCCGGCAACCGGGGCATCGGACCCAGCGATATGATTATAGGCATCAAGTATAATCTGACCGAACCGGAATTGGGTTCAGCCCAACAACTTTCCGCCAATGCGCTCAAGGTATCGCTAAAAATGCCTGTGGCCGATAAGAAGGACCTGCTCAGCTCCGGCGGGATTGACCTGGCCGCGGCTTATCTGGGCACTTACCAGATAGATGAAGCTACCCGGGTGCATTATCAGGTTGGCTATACCATCACCGGCACCGAAAACGTATTCAGCCATAATGTCAATATTGACAATCTATTCTTCTACGGAGCAGGCGTCAGCTGGCTGATGCTGGAAGATACCGCGATAATCGCCCAGATTCAGGGCAACACCACAGCTTACGATTCCATAAAACCGTTGAAGGCGAATCCCCTGACCATCCATACGGGTATGCGCTACAGCGAAGACGGGCTTTTATTCACCGAAGGCAGTCTCGGCTTCGGACTGAATGACAGTTCGTCCGGACTTATTCTTATGTTCAGCGTCGGCACGGCTTTTTAAACGCTTATTATGAAACCGAAAATCATATTGGCCGTAATAATTATTGCAGGCGCCGGAATGGTCATCGGATTTACATTATTCCATAATAATAAACCGTTTCAACCGCCAAAAACATCTGCCGAACCGGCCAATATCCCGGTAATAAGCACGGCTCATTCCGCAGAACCAACAGTTTCGTTAAATAAGAATGTTTCTCCGGTAACCGCGGAAACGCCCGCCCCGAACAATATTTCCCCGAAACCTGCACAAAAACCGGAGCAATTATTCAAATCCTGGCGGCAGGCAATCATCATTAAAAATCCGGCTAATATCGAACAGTTGAGCATAACCATCAACGGCATGGGCGCGGAAGCCATTCCCTTCCTAAATGAACTGGCTCTAGACGACGATAATGAGCGGGTCAGAGCCTTTGCCGTCAGGTCACTGGGCCGGATGCGCCGGACCGACCTGATGCCGCTGTTTATAAACCTGCTCCGGAACGATTCCAGCGAGTTCGTCAGGACCAATGCGGTCTGGTCGCTGGGAAACCTGGGCGGTGCGGATGCATTAGCGGCCATTGAAAAGGCATCAACAGATGATAAATCGGAGAACATCCGCACTCAGGCAAAAGAAACCCTTAACCGCCTTAATTCGAATAATCCCAAATAAAAGGAGATTTACCATGGAGAAAAATAAACCGAACGCCCCCAAAAAGAAATACCAAGCGCCTAAAGTGCAAACCGAAAAAATATTCGAAGGCAACGCCCTAGCTTGCGGTAAAACCAAGCCTCAAACCGCCGGATGCAGCAGAGCCTTAAAAACGTCATAAGTAGTTGTTCGAATAGTCTATCCGGTCATTATTAAAATGTATACCTTCAGTTTGGACATATGTAATATTGAAACCAAGATTACATTAACATGTAGCCCATTATTCTGGAATGCCGTTAAAGACCGTTACCAAGAGTTCATTAACAACTCAATATCCAATCTGCCGGCAGTATATATAGACATCAGTGTAAGCAACAATAAGAATTTACCACTCGTCCCTAAACCTGAAGTTACATCTTCTAATAATAAGCTTAATATCAAAGGACACGCCTACGAAACAATCCTGTGCAAAAAGGATAATTTATGGTCAGGCAAGGCAAGTATCCAGGAGAACATCTATACGCTTGACACATTATTACGGGTATTATGGACCCAATTACTGCTGGAAAGAAATGGTTTCCTGATCCATGCCTGCGGACTGATTCATAAAGGAGAAGGATTACTTTTCCCGGGTAAATCGAGCAGCGGCAAAACCACCCTGGCCAGAAAGGCCGGGCGGGATAACACCTTAAGCGATGAATTAGTCGGAGTGCAGCTAACTCCGAACGGATGCCAAATAATGGGAACGCCGTTCTGGGGCGAATTCCAAAAAGGAGGCAACCCCATAAACTGCCCGCTTCAGGGCATATATTTTCTGCGCAAAGCTAAAACCATCTCGACCCAAAAGCTGAGCACCAAAAATAACCTAAAAAACATGCTCCGGCTGATTCTGTTTTTCGGAACGAACACCAACCAGGTTAACCAGCTGTTAAGCCTGGCTAAACAATGCGCCGAAATCCTGCCCGGGTTTAATATCCGGCTGGCAAAAGATACAAATTTCGAATCAATCATGGATTTGATAGGAAACAAAAATGCGGTCATCGCCTGATAATCTTAATCATCCGCATGCGCTGGAAATAACCGGCACCAGCATGAAGCCTTTCCTGCAGTCGGGTGACTATGTGCTAACCGAGAACTGCCTTCTGTCAAAGGCGATACCGGGCGATGTCGTTATTGCCAACCTGGCAAATTCAGAGCACCGATTCTGTGTCCACAGATTGCTCTGGCGGACAGCCCGACTGATAATGCTCAAAGGCGACGGTATTTCATCCTTTGATTGTTTGCGTATCGGCCGGGATGCCGAGTTCTCCGGAAGAGCGACGTACCTGTTAAGAAACGGACAGAAGATTACGCTCAAGAATAATTGGGCAAACTTATTTAAATTAATTATTTCTATATACCTTATCCCCTGGTATTTATTGAGAGGCCGGTAACATAAATGAACCAAAACCAGATAATCGAACGAATCGCCGATCACCCCTTCCAGAAAATAGAAGACACTACGGTTATCGTCGACACTAAAGAGCGGATGATGCACCAACTTAACGACCTGGGATCACGCATCTGGGAGCTCCTGGATAAAAAAAAGACCTTCCAGGAATTAATCACACTATTGGCTGAAGAATACGAAGCTGACATCCAAATTATCCGGGCGGATGCAATCAAATTTCTGGAAGACATGTCGCAAAAAGGGTTGGTCAGATTAGACTAATTATGCTAAAATCTATCCTAGAAACCATCATTGAAAAAGCCGAGAAATCTCTGATACCGTTGTCGGCCCATCTAGAAATAACCAGGCAGTGCAATCTCAGGTGCAAGCATTGTTACCAGATAAAATCTGACTGTCGTCCGGAAATGCCCACAGAAAAAATACTAAACGTTATCGACGAGCTGAGAAACTCCGGGTGCCTTTATCTATTAATAAGCGGCGGGGAGCCGTTGGTCCGCCAGGATTTCCTGGATATCTGCCGCAAGGCCCACAAATCCAATCTGGCCATTCACATCGCCACGAACGGCACACTCATAAACAACCACATTGTGGCTCAATTATCAAAGCTGAATATAATGGACGTATCCTTAAGCATTTATGGTGCTTGTCCCGAAACACATGACCGAATTACAGGCAAGGATAGCTCATTTAAACAAACCATAAGCGCGATAGAATTACTTAAGAAATACCGCTTAAACCCCAGGCTCAAATTTATCATGATGCGGGATAATATAACGGAATATGAATCTATGATAAAAATATCCAGCCAACTGGCCATACCATACGACATGGACCCGTTAATAACGCCCTGCGACAACGGAGACAAGAACCCTCTTGAATGCAGGCTGTCCGATAACGAGCTGAGTGAAATCTACCGCAAGGAATATGCAAATATGCCTGCCGGTCCGGAAACGAATGATAATGCCGGGTGCTCACTGGGCAAGTCGCACTGTGCCATCAACGCCTACGGCGATGTTTATCCCTGCATCCAGCTGCCAATATCGGCCGGTAATATCATGAAACAATCTTTCAAAGATATCTGGGACAATTCAAAGCTATTCCAAGAAATACGCCAATATTCAAATAGCCGCGTCGACGCCTGCAAAAACTGTGCTAACAAGGTTTATTGCCGCCGATGCCCGGGATTGGCCTTTGTGGAAAATGGCGATATCTTAAGCGCATCATCCGAGACATGCCGGCACGCCCTGATAACCAGTCAATCAAGATAAGCCCGCCTTAACACCTGAAAAATCAGCCGGCTGACCCGCCAGAGGTGGCTCAGGAAACGAAACGGGTAATACACATACGAAATCATCGGCGATACATTATACCTCCGCTGCATAAAATCAGCCGGAGGCAAGAATGATTCGCTTAGAATCCCCATCCTGCCCGGCCGGGCAAGCGCCCGAAGCACAGGCGCGACATCGTCATTATCGCTCCGGTGTTTAATCAGGTACCGATAGAGCATTAATTCCCAGGATTTTTTACCAACAGGTTTTATAGCATTGAAAGCCTCAGTTGGGATAACAGCATATTTCTGGCGGATGACCTCCGATAGCACAAAATACAAAACGGCTTCAAGCCGGTATTGTTTCATGCGCTTAATTAATTCCGGCCAGTCGAATTTTCCGGCAGCGATTTCCTGGGAGCAGATAATCATAGCTATGTCGCTCAGTACCGTCTGTGTTATCCGGGCATGCCCAACCACGGCGTCAAATCCGGCATATATGATTGCATCTTCGGGACCAAGCACCAACGCATCAATTCCGTTCAGCTTAACCTGCCGGGCCTGGGCCATAGTATCATCTAAATCACTATTGCTTAAATAAGGCAGACTGGTATGCACATCCACGTGCAGGGTGAAATTATGGATTTGTTTTCGGTAATGACTTTCATTATCCCGACTTATTTCAAGCTTATAATCAAAACTGGCCAGTTCTTTTCCCACGGCTGATAAATCGGAGGCTTTGACCAGTAAATCAATATCCGACATGGGCCGGTAACTCATATCCGGGTAAACTGTCGCCGCCAGCGCGGCGCCGGATAAAACTATGGCTTTCAGCCCGGACCTGTCAAGAGCAGGCAGTATCTTTTCCAATTCCCGGTAAATAATGACGTTGCGGGCCACTACCCAATTGCGTTCTTGTTCAGGGAACGGTTTTAATACTGGCATGAACAAATTAACAACCATGCAGCCGTTTATAGCGAAACCGGAGAATGAGAGCTCCGACTCCTATCAATAATATACAAACTAATATTTTCACAACGCCACCGGCTGTAACCATAAACCAGGAATAACCCACCGGCGCTGCAAGCGCAACTTGGGTCAGCCGTTTGGCCCAATCGTGCCGGCTGATATAATCAGCCAGAGGCGGGCTGTAATGGTAATATCGGCTGACAAACCAATTGCCCGGCCGGTTAGTCAGGAGGTATTCGTCGCGGAACTGCCTTAATATACACACGGTCGGCGCAATAGGCGAGCCATAAGCGGCCGTGGCAATGAAGCATTTGGTCTTCGGCCCGGAACTGCCGGTCTCCGAACCGCCGATTATGCCGGCAATATTGCTGCTGGTGGTAGCAGAAATAGTATTACCGTAAGCACCCATATTAATCCGCCCACCGTTGGGCTCCGGCTCATTTGACCAGTCATCAGCCGGATCGCCGGTATCTATAGTAACCGAATCAACCACTTCGCAATAACTATTGTTAAACTCATCCACGAAAACAACAGCCGCTGAAATATCGCCTGTGCCCGCGGCGCAATTAACATAATCGGTGTTATTGCCATAAACATCGTTATACGAAATAACCAGCTTGGCCGTATCAGACTGGCTGCCCCACCAACATATGCCCTCAGGATTATTCAAAATAATATTATTACGTATTATCGCAGCACCGGACACGTATATACCCATACAAGTATTAGACACCAGCGTATTGTTAACGATATCAATGGTTGAAGTATCGTTGCCATAAACACCATAGGCGCATTCCTTAATAACTGTATTCTTGACAGAGACCTGATAGCCGCCAGCGGCATCAATGCCTGTATAAGCCCAGTAAATCATCAGATCAGATATATTTCCTTTATTCCCGGAATTCAACCCTGTTAATTGTATGGCCGTATCTATATTAGACGCATCCAGTATGGTTTGGTGCGGAGACAGACCTTTGAGGCTTACGCCTTCTTTTATATACAATGTTGCCGGCAGAACAAATGTATTGGCACCCAGTGTTATGACGTCTCCACTCTGGGCCACGGTTAGAACATCAGCAATGGTCGTATATGCCAAACCATTCATAAAAACCATATAGTTGGGTGCAGCAGATATTTCCACCGGGGTACTAAGCCAATCGGTATAATCCTCAGTCCAGACCCTGAATGTATAAACAACCCCATTGGTCAGACCTGTGACCTGATAATTCGTCACGTCACCGATGAACAGAGGTGTCCCAAAAACTCCGCCGGCCGGCTGATATGCCATCAAATATCCCTGCGCATCAGCGCTTTCGGACGCGTTCCAGTAAAGGTCGACACAACCATTACTAGAGCTAGCCCTGAGATTAGACGGCGAATCCGGAGGCGTGATATCCTGTTGTACCAGGAATGATTGCGGGCTGGACCATTCGGAATAAGCCACCAACGGGTCAATTACCCTTAGGCTATAAGTATATTCAATACCTGATTGATTGGCCAACAGTGTAACCACCCAGGAAGTATTACCGGCAGTTATCAAAGAACTATAATCATAATTCTCTATCACCTCTCCGTCATCATCTATCCGGATAAGATAACTCAGCACGGACGGTGTGCTTTCCGTATCCGAAGCATCATTCCAGGAGATAGTAACATTAGTACCGGTAGCCGCAGTGTAGATGGTCACTCCGTTAGCCGGAGAAAAACCTGCTATCGGCGGTGCAGGCGCGTGGTTAACATCATTCTGTAAAGCATAGACCGACCCGTTCTTAGTAGCAACAAATATACGGCTGTTGGATACGGCCGGCGACGACTGGGTAGAGTCATCCAGCGCGTAAGCCCGAAGCACGCTGCCGTTGGCCGTATCAACAATCCTCAATTGCGAAGCCAGCGATGATGCCACAGCCAGCAAGTATCCCGAAGCCGTCCTGAATGCGGCCGGGCTGGGACAAAGCCCGAATGGCGGAATATTATTCTGATTAGCAGTATTAAAACTGCCCGTGGCTATCTGCCACTTGACTGTTTTGGTTGCGGGATTAACCGTTACGGCATACTCGTTAAGTACATACTGGTCTGCCAGGGTGTCGGCATTAGTGTCCATCGAATAATCAAACCTGACAATAAACCCGATATAATCACCGGCCTTGACCAGCGATGACGTAGCCAGATTCGTCCCCAAAATAGCACCGACCGGCTGGTTAGGGTCGGTCAGCGTTATATCCCAGTTGGCGCCCGGCCAGAGCGTCGAATCCATATCAATCCTATAAAATTTGGTATTCGCTCCACCGGGCAATAGATATACGGAATTCCCCTCAACTAAAGGCGATGATAACAATACTCCACCGCCGGTGTTATAGTTCCATATCTCAGCGCCCAGAACTTTATCAAAAGCATAATACCGCCCGCTATCACAACCGATAATTATTGCAATACCCGATATGGCCGGCGAGGAATAAACAATCTGCTCTACTGCTGCCTGCCAAAGCAGTTGTGGCTGAGCGGCAAGAATATCAAGCGCGATAACGCGGTGATTGGGAAATCCCGACCCCATGAACAAAACATTATTTGATATGTTAGGCGATGATATTTCCGTACCGCCTGAGGCATAGTCCCATATCAACACTCCGTCGCTCAGCCTCAAACAGTATATCTTACCATCAGCGGCCGGGGCATAAACCCGTCCGGCCGAGATAGCCGGCGAAGCAACAATTTCACTGCCCGTATTGAATGCCCAGATGTCAGACCCGTCTGATTCTTTCAGCGCCCTGATGTAACCGTTACGGTCGGCAAATACCACAAATCCGTCGGAAATCGCCGGCGAAGCAACTATGGTCGGACTGATACTGTATTGCCAGCTCGGACTAAAACTGTCCGATAATACTTCAGCGGTATTTATCCGACTGCGACCGGCATCATTACCCAACGACGTCCAATCCTCGGCCCAGACGCCCACCGCAAGAATGCAAAGGATAAACACAATTATCAATCGATAAAACATATTATTGTATATAATACACCCGTCCGCTACTGGTCGGCACAATGAACCGGCCGTTATCCGCGTCATAACCGATATCACCTATTTTGATGCCCGCTCCGAATGAATAGGTCTTAGTCACGGAACGAGTGGCTTCATTAATCAAAAATACCTTGCCGTTGTTGTTGCCGATATATATCGACCCTGCAAAATCAGGCATAGGCGACGATTCTATCGGCGTGGCCGGGGTGACGCTGTCCGGCTGTAAAGGGTAAGATGCCCCCGGATTATAAATCGTGCCATCCATATTGCGCACATAAAACCAGCCGGCGGTATCCCCGTAAAGAATCCGGGTATCAGGGGACAGATACATCACCATTGTCATTGAAGTAATCGTACCTGCAGATGCTTGCCCCAAAGGATGAGTCACCGGGAATCCGGTCAGGTTGTCAAAGTTAGCCGAGAATGGCGACACACCCTGCATATAACCGTAACAATCACCAGCATAAATCCCGATATCACTGCCCCATTCCCAATAAACGGTTTGGGCGCGGATGTGGTTAAAGGCAGTCTTGTTTTCCTTGTCAATCAGTCCTGTTGTAACATTAACCCGGTATAAAAGCGTCCGGCCGATGGAAAAAGTAAGCGCTGATTCGGCTGGCGTAAAACTGCGGTCTGTCGTAACCTGTGTTTCGCTGTCTACTGAAACGACCCTGTAGCGCCCCTGTTGTACGCCGCTGCTTATGACCACCACATCATTAACCGCTACTCCATTAGTTAAAAACATTGCGGTAACCGAAGTCAATGTTGTTTTATTATTTTTGACTGCACCGTCAGCACCGCTGGCTAAGACATTAAAATCGGAGGCGGCAAACAGGTAGGTGGTCGCTCCGTTTATCGCCCAGGAAGGAGTGGCCGTGACCCGGGCCGAGTTCAACCCGAACATCCGGTTCCGGCTGGCAATCTCATAATTGAATATCTTATTCACGCCTGTCTCCACCCCGCCGAAATACAGGTTGACGCCGTCCGAAATCACCGCCGAAGTTACCTCGCTACAAACACTCAACGGCCAGCTGGCCGTCAAGTTCAAGGCGCTGCCGGTATCAACCAGCCGGAAAAGATACCCGCCGGTGGTGCCGAAATAAAGGGTATGCGTCGTGCCTTCGGTATACCACCACGGCGCCGATACGATATCGCCGTATGCCTGCGTCAGATCATAAGAATATTTCATGGTCCCATCCGCATCAATCACATAAACCCGGTCATTGGTACCGACACCGGTCAGGTCGCGCGAGACCACATAGGTGGAATAATAGGCGTAGGTGTTCAGGTCAAAGGCAATGGTCGGATAACCCTGGATTCCGCCGGCGCTTTCGGTATCAATCACCGACCTCTGCAGCCACATAACCACGGCCCCGCCGCTGTCGGCCAGCCCGTCATCATTGGCATCATTATCATAATCCTTGACCTCGCCGCCGCCCGGGCCGGAACCATAGTTCTCCAGCCGAATCACTGACCCCGAACCGGTGGCATAAATATTGTAGCCAGCCGTAATCGTATCAAACCAACAACCCCTAAAATCCGTATTCAAGCTAGCAATTGCTACACTGATAAACCGGTCTGTTGCTCCACCCGGATGATTATAGAACTTAACATCCTTAATCCGGTTAATCGTAGCTCCGGACTGGATATTCAACCCTGAGGCGTTGGTTGATGTGATGAAACATCCATCAAGTCCTATTTGCCCATTAACACTGAACAAGAATCTGTCTGTTCCGGGCGTAGTTGTGGTAATGGAAGCATTGCCGGTAGCGGTGAATACACCTCCCGCATCCACGTTCAGCGCCGCATTATTGCCGAACCTTATCAGCCCACCGTTCAGGGTATAAACCCCGCCGGATGATACACTGAATGAACCGTTTGGTGCAATAATGATATTAGAGCCCGAAGCCGTGCCGGCATTGGTCCCGCTGACATTAATATTATAGAAATATGGCGTGCCGCTACCGAGCCGAACATTCTGGCCGGTACCGTTGAAATAAACGGTAGAGCTGCCCGGGGAGAATGTCATATCGCCCCAGACACCGGAAAGATATACAACTCCTGCTCCGGTGCAGGCAATCGTGCCTGTGCCGGTAATTCCGCCGGTAACGATAATCTCGGCATTGCTATCAAGCGTTAGGCTGGCCGTACCGTTGATAGTCAGCTCATCAGCGGCTAATGCTGTCTGAGCTGCAGCTGCAAAAAGAATACAACCAATAAATATAAACCGGCTATATTTCATATCTATTTGATACAAACGTATCAGCTCGGATTCCGCTATTTTACTCCGTAAACCCGGATGCTGTGCGCCATCATATAAAGGGCTGTATCGGCAACGCTCATCTGCCCGGTAATGCTTAAGGTGGTGGCTGAACCCTGACCGCCGGCAAAACTTGTCTTAAGCGTTGCAGACTGCCGTGTATTAAAAGGCTCCGCAGCGCTACCGCTGTTATCACCGCCATTCCTCCAAATTAGGGTTTTACGTGTAGTAGCGCCTTCTTTAAACCGCCAGGTCAGATCGCAGTTCCCAACCGCATCCGCAAAACGCCGTCCTTGCACCTCGGCTTCTATGATTATTCTGGAATAAGTGTTGGCCGGGAGCGACCATGACTTTACGGTCGTTTCAACAGTCGAGTTGCTCGTTTCGGTGGAATCGGCTTCATCATAATAAAGCAATACAATAGTTCCGGTTGGTAGATTAGCAATGGGCAACCGTGAACTGGCATCCAGCGGTGCCACGCCGTTGGCTGAGTTACGTTCCGAGCCCTGCAAAGCGGTATTAGTCGCTTGACCATAGGTTACGCTGAAAGCGTGGTTATTGGTGGCCGAGGAAATACTCAGCGTATTATTGGGTGTTGAGAACGTCTGGGCCGCGCCGGTCTGACCTCCCAAACTGGTAATCCCGCTACCGGCGCCACCGGCATCCGCTGACCAGACCCAGTTCCCGCCCGCACTATTCCATTTAGGGATATAACCATCTGTCGGCGTGCCCGTCAGGAAATCGTGCAGGGTCAAGGTATTGGCATCACCTGCTCCTGTACCTAACGCCAAATACGGCTGTTTGATGGTCGTCCCCTGCCAAGTACCGGTGCCGATGTTACCAACAGTTGTAATATTAGCAGAACCGGACCAGGTAGATAAAGCAGTATTTTCCGCGTTACCCAACCCTATTTGCGCCTTGGTAACCGAATGAGGATTACTGGTGCTGCTAACATGACTATTAAAAGTGCTCCAATCGCCCGAAGAAAGATAACCGTTGGTTGAGCCGTTGGCTTGTGCAAGAGAAACTGTATCCACCGCCCGTGACAGTGGCGCATTAAAGGTCAAGGCGTTCTCCTTACTCACCCAGGATAATGTACCAGCGCCGTCGTTGTCTACCAAACACTGGCCGGTTGAGCCGAAGCTTAAGGGCAATGTAAAAACGAGGTTGGCCGCTAAGGCCGGGACTTTGAATCCGCCGTAAAAAGTATTGGCGCTGTTATAGAGCCGCAACTCCACCGCGCTCGCCCCGCGGGTATAAAGTTTGGTATTACCGTCAGAATCCACCCGGAAAGCCGCATTGCTTCCCGAATCCTGGATGGCGAATTCGGATACGCCGGTGCTGTCCGTCAGTTTTATCTTGGCGTCATCCGCCGCATAAAGCGCCACGCCTATTAACAACATCAATATCATCTGTATAACCAGCTTGCTAGTTTGTTTTTCTGTCCTCATAATTACCCTCCTTATAAATATTTTAACTTATGCTTTATGCTGTTTTTGGTTTAATTCCCTCTATTTATAGTTCGGCTGTTAGAACGTAGTGAGTTATCAGCCGACTATACCTGGCAGATAATTCGCTCCGCTCAAACTGCCAGAGTATATTAATATTCTATATATCAAAAAAGTCAATTATTTCCAGCACAAATATTTGAGTGATTAAATAGATGGGAATTATACGGTTGGCCTTGCTCCGTACATGCAGTAACCCCAGCGTAACATCAAAATACTCTAAATTAAGGATAATTACTACCTAAAATCGGGGCGAGTGGATTCGAACCACCGACCTCTTGGTCCCGAACCAAGCGCTCTGAACCAGGCTGAGCCACGCCCCGATTTTAGATATCCTCAAGGAACCTTTTAATCCCCCCGTTTCTTTATTTTATATTCTAACCTGACCGCTTCGGCCCTGCTGTAGGTATAATATTGCATCGACCTTGGCGCCGCGATGCCACGCTCTGAACCAGGTGGCGCTATTTTGCGCCCCGGCGTCTTTAGCGCCACTGAGCCACGCCCCGTTAGAGATATTATATCAACGGCTAAATACTTTTTGTTCTATTACCAGGCTATCTATCGTCGCAGACACCTATAATTATTAATATCACTTATCTCCAACGGGGTCAAGATAAAATACGCCTAAATGCTCTTGCCCTATTTCAGGCAGGCAATAACCTCTATCTCGACCAATACATCCTTGGGCAGTTTGGCTACCTGAATCGTGGACCGGGCCGGATAGTCCTTTGTGAAATATTTCTGGTAAACCGCGTTCATGGCTGCGAAATCATTCAAATCCTTGAGGAAAACACTGGCCTTGACGATATTGTCCAGCGTCCCGCCGGTGCTCTCTACCACCGCCTTAATATTGCTCAGCACCTGCTCGGACTGTTTGGTGATATCGTTTTCCACCACCTGGTTGCTGACCGGGTCAATCGGTATCTGCCCGGAAAGAAACAGCCAACCGTCAGCCAGCACTGCCTGGGAATAAGGCCCGATGGCCAGCGGCGCCTTGTTCGTCTTGATAATCTTTTTGTCCATATCACACCTTTCTGATTTACAATTAATATTAAAAATATACCCCGCATCTATTCCACAGGGATAGTTGCGGGATAAGAATTTCTAACCTCATTCGTCCTCCCGAATATCTTCGGGATGACTGCGTTCGGAGAATCTTATATCAAAACTATACCCCGATTTCGCTTGCGCTCATCGGGATAAGAGTCACTAAGTCGCACAGTTTACCCCGCTTCGGCGGGACTCCAAGTGACTCTATATCGGGGCGGCCGGATTCGAACCGGCGACCTCCTGCTCCCAAAGCAGGCGCGCTAAACCAGACTGCGCTACGCCCCGTTTTCACCACAAAGGCACTAAGGACACAAAGAGGAAGATAAATTAAACCTTCGTGTTCTTTGTGTCTTTGTGGTGAATTATCCTAAAATTCCTTATAAACCCCGTTGTTCTGTTCGGCCAGTTTCTTCATCAATTCGGTATCGATGGAGAATGCTCCAGCCGGCGGTCCGCCGCCCGGACCACCACCGCCTCCGGGCCCGCCGCCTCCGCCCATTCCGCCACCCATGCCGGAATCGGCGCCTACGCCCAGCGCCAGGGTGTTAATCCGTATCTTGCGGGTCTTGTTGAGCGCCCGGACCGCGGCCAGTATCTGGTTCGGGTCGGTGTACTTGCCCTGGTTGGCCTTGCCGTCCGTCAGAATGCATATGGTATAAGGCGACGGAGTGCCGCTGCCGCCGGTGACCACGGCTTTCTGACCGCCCTTGTTCTGGCCGACCAGCGCCGTTTCGAGACCATCGTAAATGTTGGTGAACTGCCCCAGCTTTAACTCGTCAATCCATTTCAAAGCCGCATTTTTGTAATCATTGGTTATGGGCACCAGCGACGGCTGCCATTCCTGGGCCTTTTCGGAATACGCGATGATGTTGAACTTAACCGGAGGCTTTATCTGCGACATCATGTCAATAGATTTCTTTAGCTCCCGGATTAAAACCTCGTACCGGGTCGGGCCTTCCTTGGTCCGACCCTGCTTCATGGACAGGCTGACATCAACCACAAAAACCACGTCGCCTTCGAGCGGGATGTTAAAGAATGCAAAGGTCTTATTGCCCTCTTCTTTGCTGGCCATGGTCGACTGGGCCAGTATGTTAATCGCCTCGGAGATATCGTTGCGGAACCGGCCGGTCTCTTTGGGTCGCATGCTCCGCAATGCTTCCAGCGCCTTTTTCTTTTCCTCTTCGTTCTGGAGCTTGGCCATATAGCTTATGGCACAGGCCTTTATTTCCCAGGTCTTGGAGCCGAGCGCTTCCATCACTTTGGCAAATGCCTCAGGCGGAGTAGTCTCGCTCAACGCGTCAATAGCTGCCATCTTTACGGCCATATCGCTGCTGTTCAGTCCTTCCAGCAGGACAACCCTGGCCTCGGGGTTCTCGTATTTGGCTATCGAGCGCATCCAGATTATCCGGGCCGGACCGGCAGATTTCTTGGTAGCGCTGATGACCTCGCTGACGGCGTTGGCATCCCTTAACTGCAGCAGCGCATTGGTTATCGTCTCCATCACCAGAGCGTCTTCTTCCTTGAGCTCGCGGGGCATAATCGTATTGGCCAACATCTTGACCGCTTCGGGATGGTCCGAATCGAGCAGTTTCTGTATGGCAATGGCCCGCTCGGCGCCTGCCTTGGCCTTGGCGTAGGACTCGGTGAACTGCTTCTGGGTCTGCTTCCAGTCCTCGTCGGAAACAGCCGTCCCGAAAACCACCGCCGCCACCAAACAAACCATCAGGCCGGTTAATACTAATGTAAGCTTTCTGTTCATAAGCCATCTCCTTTATATGAGGATAATATTTCGTTCGCCCCGTTAGAAGTATGTTTATTTACCTATACTTCTAACGGGGCACGCCCCTTGCTCTTTTTATTACAAAAACACCTGTCAAAAAGTATAATAAATCTCTAATATGGTCAAGATAAATAACTTGCCAAAGCAAACAGCGGAATATAATATCTTTTTATGAAAGCAAACGGATTCAGCCGGCAGGAACGGCTCATAAATAACCGGGATTTCCAGAAGGTCTTCAAGGAAGGCCGGCGCCTGAGCAACGACCTGCTTTTCGTCCACACCCTGCCGAACGGGCTTGATTACTGCCGGTTGGGCCTGGCCATCGGCAAAATGGAGGTGCACCTGGCCGTCTGGCGCAACCGCATCAAACGCCTGCTGCGCGAATCGTTCCGGCTCAACAAACCCGCGCCCGAACCAAAACAGGGTTGGGACATAGTCGTCCGGCTCAGGTATGACCGGGCCGTCGTCCATAATACCAAGCTGGACGTGTCCGAGCGCAAGCTCGATGCAAAAATAAAGGCGCTTAAACTGTCCGAGGTGCAAAAAAGTATGGTCGAGTTGATGTCCAAGTCAACCGGGAAGTAACACGTTCAGCGGCCGTTCAATCCATCTACCAGATTATAATAGCGAGACTTCATCACGCCCCAGGATATCCTGGAATAACTCTCCAGCGCGCGCCGGGCCTGCGACTGCCCCTTGTCCGGCTGTTGATAAAGTGCCCATATGGCTTCGGCCAGCGAGGCCTCATCGTCCGGCTTGTAGAAACTGACGCCGCTGTTGCCGAAATAGTGCGCCACGGTCCGGCGTTCAGCCGTGATGGCCGGTATGCCCAGCGCCACGTATTCGACCAGCTTGGTCGGGAATGCCAGGTGCGTGAACTCCGAGCCGTTGAGCGGCACGATGCCGGCGTCAACCCCGGCCAGCAACCCCACCACCTGCTCCTGCGAATGATGACCCAAAAAATCCACCGCCTGCCCCAGACCCAGGCTGTCCACCAGCGCCCGGTATTCGGGCTCCTGCGGGCCATGGCCGATAACCAGGAACTTGATACCCGGTATCCGGGCTTTGAGTTTTTTCAGCGCCCGAAAAACCACGGACAAATCGTAGATGTCCGAAAGCAGGCCGTGATAGGCCAGGACAAATTCAGGTTTCGTATCTCTCTGCGCCTTGCCTCGGCGGGAGATTTCTGACTTAAATAGCCGGTCATCGGCCGAGTTCATCACCACGGTTATGCGGTTGGCCGGCACGCCACGGGCAACCAAGATATCCTTCAGTCCGTCCGAAACCGTGATGACCCGGCTGGCAAATGCCGTTGACATCCGCTCGGACAGGCGCATCAGCCTGATTACCGGATGCCCGGCCGAAAGGTCATACCGGTAGCTAAAGAACTCCGGCATTACCTCGTGCATATCCAGGATTATTTTGGCGCCCAAAAAACGCGGTATCAATGCGCTAAAGACCAGCCAGTCCGGTATGGTATGCACCTGTATCACCTGGTATCGGTTCCGGATGAACAGCTTGGTTGACTGCCATAAAGCCAGCAGAAAGAAGCTGAGATATTCAGTCAGGTAGGTCACCAACCCGCTGCCCCGGTGGCGGCTGACCGGCAGGCGGTAAACATTTATCCCGTTGACAGTCTCAAGCAACAGCTCATCCTGATTTCTCAGACAGACTATATCCACTCCGGTGCCCCGGTCGCTTAAAGCCTCGGCCTCGCGCCTGACCCGCGGGTCGTACGGGTAATACGAATGGACCAGCATCAGCACCCGGCCTCCGGTTCTGGCGCCGGCAACCGTTACGGGCTGACTGATTGCCGGGGTTTTGTTTATGCCCGAGTATAATTCCAGAATCCGGCCAGCGATATGGTTGAGTTCGAACCGCTCGGCCCTTTCCCGTCCGTTGGAGCGCTGGCTATTCTTAAGGATATCCGTCAACCGGTTGGCCATAGCCTGCGGCTGTCGCGGTGTAATGTAACAGTTGGTTGCGCCCTGAATCACATCCCTGACATCACCCACGTCCACGGAAACTATGGGCAGGTTGCAGGCCATCGCCTCCTTGACCACCAGCCCGGCGCCTTCGTGCACCGAGGTGAACACCAGCGCGTCGGCCGCGTTCATATAAAGCGCTATCCGCTCTCTTGGCTCCGCCTTGGCCAGCGTCACCAGCTCGGCTTCGGGTATGGCTGACTTGGCCAGTTTAAAGGCCGCCTCAGCTAACCCGAAATTCTTTACCGGGATGACCGGGTCAGAGGGAAAGAGGATATATTTCCGGGCAGAGTCCCAGCCCAGCGTCTGGCGCGCCTTGGCCCGGTCGATGGGCCGGAAGACGTTCAGGTCAACGCCGCAGGGAATTACCTGGGCCGAGGCCAGCCCCGATTTGCGCCACATAGCGTCGGACTGGACGATAATTGCGCTGGATAAACGAGCCATTATCTTGTTCAATCCGGCCAGCACCCGGCTGGTAAAGCTGTATCTGAAATTTGGAATCTGGGATTTGGAATCTGTAATCTGTACCGGAGTGCCGAGCAAATCATCCCCGTGGAAGCTAACCACCACCGGCACGGCGCACTGCAGGCGGGCCACCCAGCCGGACAGGCCGTAATGGGCGTGGACCAGATCGTATTTGGTGCGGCTGATACGCCGGCGCAGTTCGAAAATGGCCTTGATGTAATTGAGCTTGCTCCGGTAGCCCTCAATAAAGAGCACGTCCACCTCGGCGCCCAGTCGGCGCAGGGATTCCACCTGTTCCTTAATAAAGATGCCGAAGGCCGGCCGGTCCGGCACCGGGAACATATTAGTCACCACCAGAATTTTCATGCCAGCCTAGTATAATTCTTAGTCCGGCTTTGACAATATATTTGTATCAAGGCGTAGCGAATAAGATGTTCTGGTCTATGGTCTATAGTCTTTAGTCTATTGTCATTCTATATAGCCACGTAACCAAACGTTAATCGAAATAAATGCGCCGACAAGTGCAATAAGATCCCAAATTGTCCCGATAACAAGCCGGATAACAAAAGCTAGCAGGAGTTATCTATACCGACCATCCCTGTTTTCGATATGCCCTATAGGGGTTTTCGATACAGCCTATCCCTGTTTTCGATATGGCCTATAAGGGTTTTCGATACAGCCTATCCCCGTTTTCGATATGACCTATAGGGGTTTTCGATACACCCTACCCCCGTTTTCGATACGACCTATAGGGGTTTTCGATACAGCCTATCCCCGTTTTCGATATGGCCTATAGGGGTTTTCGATACGCCCTATCCCCGTTTTCGATACGCCCTATAGGGGTTTTCGATACAGCCTACCCCCGTTTTCGATATGACCTATAGGGGTTTTCAATACGCCCTACCCCCGTTTTCGATATAGCCTATAGGGGTTTTCGATACAGCCTATCCCCGTTTTCGATACGCCCTATAGGGGTTTTCGATACAGGTATTAGGGGTTAGGGGGGAGGGGGGTAGGTATCTCCCCCCCCCTCTATCTCGAATTAAATGAGGATTTGGGCGAAAAGAGGGCTATTCTTAGGAAATAATGCCCGGAAATGAGCCTGGCAGGCGGATTAGGAAATTAGGTGTGTGTCACCGGTAAATAATTAGGTGTGTGTCACCGGTAAATACTACTGTCCAAGCTGAGTAAGGATGTACCTGTGCGGGTCGCCTGTCCCTAATTGGCCAGAGGTGTTATCGCCCCAGCCCCAAATGGTGCCGTTAGTTTTTATGGCTAAGGTGTGTCCGTTATTACCGTGGGCCGTGATTTTTGCCCAGTCCGTATCAAAGCCGACCCGGACGGGCGTATTCCTGTCGGTCGTGTCGCCCAGGCCCAATTCACCAACGCTATTTTTCCCCCAGGCCCAGAGTGTGCCGTCTGTTTTGATTGCCAGGGTGTGCCAGTAACCGCAGGCGATCTGTTGCCAGTTGGTATCGGTGCCAATCTGAGTCGGAATGTTTTTAGATACATTTGTACCATCGCCTAATTGACCAAACCAGTTTTCGCCCCAGGCCCAGAGGGTACCATTGGTCTTGAGAGCGATGGTGTATGCGTAACCGGCGGCTATTTTGGACCAATCGGTGTCGGTTCCTGCCTGGGTCGGGGTATTTCTGTTGGTCGTATCGCCCAAGCCTAATTGGCCGTAATTGTTCTGTCCCCAGGCCCAGAGGGTGCCATTGGTCTTTAGGGCAACGGCATGTTGAAATTGATAATTACCGCCAGCCGTGACCTGCGCCCAATCGGTATCAGCCCCAGCCTGCGTGGGTGTCGTTATCGGATCGGAGACAAACCCCAAACCTAGTTGTCCATACCCGTTTGATCCCCAAGCCCAGAGAGTCTTGTTGGTCTTTAGGGCTATGACGAACCCGCATTTGGTAGAAACAGCCAACCAGTTTGTATCAGCGCCTATCTGGACCGGGGAAGTTTTCTTGGTCGTATCGCTACCCAGTCCTAATTCGTTATTGGAGTTAAAACCACAGCCCCAGAGTATACCGCTAGCCTTGGTGGCGATGGTGTGATTCGCACCTACGGCAATCTGGCTCCAGTCAATGTCGACGCCTATCCGGGTCGGTATGATTCTGGCTGTTTCGTCTGCCATGCCTAATTGACCGCTTCCGTTTTCGCCCCAGGCCCAGAGGGCACCGCTGTTTTTGAGCGCAATAGTATGGGAACTGCCCGTGGCAATCTGGCTCCAATCGGTATCGGTTCCGATTTGATGAGGGCCGGTGTAATTAAACTGGTTATTTACCCCTAATTCCCCGTTGCTATTGATACCACAGGCCCAAAGAGCGCCGTTGGTTTTCCGGGCGATGGTGTATGCAGCGCCGGCGTCTATTTCAAGCCAGTCGGTATCGGTTCCAACCTGGGTCGGAATGTTTCGATTGGCAGAATCGTTCAAGCCTAGCTGGCCGTAATTGTTTTCTCCCCAGACCCAGAGGGTGCCGTTGTTTTTTATGGCCAGGGTGTGCCCGCCAAAAATATCTGTCGGAAACGAAAAGGGCGCGGCAGATATCTGAAGCCAGGTGTTTTCGCTGCCTATTTGGGTTGGGACATATCTGGTGGTCGTGTCGCCCAAGCCCAATTGGCCGTTATCATTCTGTCCCCAAGACCAGAGCGTGCCGTTGTTTTTTAACGCAATCGTATATTTATGGCCACCGCGGACTTTTGCCCAATTTGTATCCGTGCCTATCTGTACAGGCGTGGTTTTATTCGAGGTAATGCCCACTCCTAACCCTCCCCACCCGTTAAATCCCCAGGACCAGAGGGTGCCGTTTGTTTTCCGGGCAAGGGTGTGCCAGCCACCGCAGGAAATCTCCGCCCAGTCAGAGGCTGTTCCTATCCGGGTGGGAGTATTCCTGTCGGTCGTGTCGCCCAAGCCTAATTCACCTGTTGAATTACCTCCCCAGCTCCAAACAGTTCCGTTTGTTTTGAGTGCCATATTGTGGGAAACCCCAACTGCCAGGACAAGCCAATCTGTATCGGCACCAACCTGGGTGGGCGTATTCCTGTCGGTCGTATCGCCCAGTCCTAATTGGCCGGCATTGTTAATTCCCCAAGCCCAGAGGGTACCGTTGGTTTTAATGGCTAAGGTATGATTTCCGCCGGCGGCTATTTGGGCCCAGTCGTTCTCGGAACCTATTTGGTTCGGCGTATTTTTATTATCATATACAGCCAGACCTAATTGCCCCCACCCATTATATCCCCAGGCCCAGAGGGTGCCGTCGGTCTTTAAGGCAACGGTGTGCTCCGCGCCGACGGCGACCTGCGCCCAGGTTACTACGGCAATAGTCGTTCCAGCCGCTTCATTAGAATAGCCGCTATTACCAATCGTATTATAGGCATATATGCGGTAGTAGTAAGTTGTACCCTGAGTAAGTGCAGTGTCAGAATAAGAGGTTGTATTCGGAGGTAGTGTCACACATAATATATATGTTCCAGCAATACCCGTTTTACGTTCTATCTTGAACCCGTCTTCATCTGTAGAATTGTCAGCCCAGATAAGATTAATTTGTGATGAAGAAACTACAGTAGTAGTCAAGCCGGACGGGACATTGGGAGATGCAGGTCCATCCAGCGTGGTGGCGCTTGGTTCGTTAGAATATGAGCTCTGCCCATCACCGTTATACGCTCTTACCCGATAATAGTAAGTGGTCAATGGAGAAAGGCCGGTATTGGTGTAGGCGGTAATATTAGCCAGTACCGAACCGGCAAAGGCATAGGTGCCGCCGGCGCCGGTTTTGCGCTCTATCATAAACCCGTCTTCGCTGGTGGAATTATCAGTCCAGACGAGGCTAATGGCATAAGCGGAATTAACGGTGACGCTGAGGTTTGTTGGTGCGGCTAAAGGAAGCGTCACTGCGATAGTATTGGAATAAGCGGAATTACCCCGCGTATTAAACGCCCTGACCCGATAGTAGTAGGTGTTTCCGTCAATAAGCCCGGTATCAGAATAAACAGGGGTGTCGGCCGCAACAACGGCTATCTCGGTGAAAGTACCCTGATTTACAGAACGCTCTATCTTGAAGCCGTCTTCGTTGCCGGAGTTATCCTGCCATGAAAGATTGACCTGGGATGAAGACGCGATTACCGCGAAAAGTCCTGACGGCGCAGTGGGCAATAGCGAACCACTGCTGCCTGTGTCAGGATTAGCTACTCCGCAACCGCCGTAATTGAAGCTGGTTATATATGCCACACATATTAAAACTGCGGCAATCCACATCCAACGGTTTCGCATGATTCACCTCCATCGGATTATCGAATTAAAGCACTGCCAAAAGAACCTTGTTTTAATTATGTAACACTTCCGGCAATTTTGTCAAGGGAAAATATTATTTTCGGGCAATATTATTTATCCATTATCCATAAATATCGGTTAACTCTCCAGGATGTTATTGCTATGCATCATCTATCCGGTAATATTTTTCTTGACTACTCTTATGCTTTGAGTATCATCCAGAAATATTTATCAACAACTTTTAGGTACACATCCCCGAACAGGGGAATGAAAGGACGGGAGTTATGGCGAACCCTTTAATCATTACCGGACAGAACCTTAAGATAGAAAACGTGGTCGAAGTAGCCCGGCACAAACGCCCGGTCGAGCTCGACCCCGAGGCCGTCAAGCGCATCAAGGCCTGCCGGGTTATGCTGGATAAGAAAATAGCGGCCGGCGAAATTATGTACGGCATCACTACCGGCATCGGCGAGTTCTCGGAGAAGGTCCTTAATGCCGAAGAGGTGGGACAATTCCAAAAATACCTGGTTTATAACCACGCGGCCGGCATCGGCGAACCGGCTCCGGAGGAATTCGTCCGGGCCGCCATCCTGGGCCGCATCAACGTCCACGCCCACGGCAATTCGGGCAACCGCCTGGAAATCACCCAGACCTTCGTCGACCTGCTCAACAAGGGCGTCACGCCCTATGTCTGCCAAAAAGGTTCGGTCGGCGCCTGCGGCGACCTGGCCCCGATGTCGCAGATAGCCCTTCTGCTCTTGGGCGAAGGCGAAGCCTATTACAAAGGCAAGCTGATGCCAGGTAAAGAGGCGATGGACGCGGCCGGGATTCCCATCCCCGGGCTCAAAGCGCGCGACGGTCTGGCCGCCATCAACGGCTCTAACTTCCTGACCGGCATGAGCGCCATCTTCCTTTACGACGCCAACCGGCTGATGAAACAGGCCGAAATCGCCTGCGCCATGACGCTTGAGGCGCTCAAGGCCAATATGAAACCTTATACGCCCCTGCTGCACGAAGTCAGGGGATTCAAAGGCGCGGTCCGCTCGGCGGCCGCCATCCTTAAGTGCGTCCAGGGCGGCGACCTGCAGTTGGGCAAGATGAAGTGCAAGGTCCAGGACGCCTATTCGATGCGCTCCACGCCGCAGGTCATCGGCGCGGCGCACGACGCACTGGCCTACGCCCGTTCCCAGGTCGAGATAGAGCTCAACGGCGTGGGCGACAACCCCATCTTCTTCGCCGAGAAGAACCTCCAGCTTTCCGGCGCCAATTTCCAGGGCTCGCCGGTGGCCGTGCCGATGGATATGGCCGGCGCCTGCGTCACCATGGTGTCGGTGCTTTCGGAACGCCGCCTCAACCGGCTGACCAACCCGGCGCTGAGCGTCGGATTACCGCCGTTCCTGGCCACAAACCCGGGGCTGTTCTCTGGCCTGATGCTTTCCCAGTACACAGCCGATTCGCTTATCGTCGAACAAAGAATTCTGTCCATGCCGGCCTGCATACAATCCATACCGGCCGCCGCCGACCAGGAGGATTTCGTATCCATGGGCATGAACACTGCCATCAAGAATAAGCAGATTCTCAAGAACGCCTACGGCGTGGTCGGCATAGAATTCATAGCCGCGACACAAGCGCTCGATTTGAGGAAGGGCGAATACCAGTTCGGCAAAGGCACCCAGACGGCCAGAGAGGTCGTCCGCCGCCACGTAAAATTCCTCGACGAGGACCGGCCGCTTTACCCGGACAACACCAAGATGATGGAAGTGGTCGAATCCTGCGAGATTCTTGAAGCGGTAGAAAAAACCGTCGGCAATCTGGAATAAGTCTCGGAATCACAGAGTGGTTTTTATTCCTATGGCGTTCTAGGATGCAAGCAGGCTCGGTACCACGAACACCCACCTTCATTTAGGAAGTTTTTTCAGTTCTTTCGTTTGTTTGAGATAATTAGTTTTGGCAACGATAGACCTACCCAGCCGTTTTTCTAATTGTTTTCTAGCATTGCCGGCTATCGCGCCGCCGGTTTTGGCATCCGATTTCAGCTTCGGCACGCCTCGGGAATCGTCTGTGCGGTGAATTTCTGTGGTGGCGCGCTCGCCTAACATGGTGAATATCAACTCGAAATCATCCATATGGTCCCTGAGGTTCTGCCGTTGCAGTCCTTTTAGTTCCTTATATTGGCTGGGCGTGACGCCGAAGGTGGCTTTTGATATCTCCGAGGTCAGGATTTCATAATCTTTTTCCTCTTGCGCGCCGCGTTTTTGCCATTCATCGGTAAGTTCCTCGCGGATAGCGATGCCGCGCATCCGTTTTTCTATCCAGTCGTCCGGGTAACCCTTGGCCTTATACAATGCCCGGGTGCGTTTGGTGGCGATTTCCGGGTCTTCTATTTCCTTTATCCGCTCGTAACCGACCTTAGCCAGCCAGCGCTTGAACGGTTCGGCCTTGGGCGAGGGAATGGACTGGATGATGCGGAAAATGCCTTCGGTATTGGCGCAGTTCATCTTTTGTGGGCCACCGGCCGTGCTAATCTGAAGGGTATGGACAAATTGTCCATACCCTTTATTTAATTCCTCATCTCTTAAGCGCATTTTATTGATATAATCTTTCGGGTTAGTTGAATCAGTCAGCGCTAAAACTACATCTTCTATGGCAAACCACCATTCGTTTTTATGCAATGCCTTGCGGATTTTTCGTCCGCGGAAAATAGCTATTTTCGTTGCGGGGGTAAGTTCATTATTCATATTTACTCCTTCCGGAATCTCAATATCACTAAGACTAAAATCCCGCCGAAATAAACCCCTAAAGGGAAGCGGTAACTCTAACTTATGGATTCGAAGCGGCTTTAATATATCTAATCCTACCGAATTAATCAAGTATTTACAATATCATCAATCACCGTAAAAACTCTTCAGGCGTGTTTTGTATTCAGGCTGGTCCATACTCTGGACATGGTCAGCGCCATCCACCAGCCATAGTTGGGCTTTGCGGTTTGTGGCTTCATAAAGCCGGATTGACTCGGTATAAGGGATGAAACTGTCGGCGGTACCATGGATAATCATCACACGGCGGCCGTCCAGCCGGGGCATTAGTTTTTCGGGCTGGTTATCGGCGATATCCACCCCGGTCCAGACCCATCCCCAGAACCGACTCAGATACCAGACCGGCGTAGCCAGCGGCCCAAAGTTCTTGAGCACCTTGGCCCGGGCGACGGTTTCCAGTTGGCCGAACGAGGCATCTATGACAATCCGGTTAAAAATACCGTATTCAGCCGCGGCCCGGATAACGGCCGACCCGCCCATAGAGTACGACAGCGCGTAAACCGGAACACCGGGACAGGTCCGGGTTATCCAATCATAAGCGGCCTTGATATCTCGTGATTCCTTTATGCCGAAGGTGGTCAGATAACCACCGCTGTCGCCGTGGGCGCGGAAGTCACATATGAGGGCGTTGTAACCCAGCTGGTGGACCATGGCTACCGGTTTCAGGAAGTTTTCCTTATTTACGCCCAGCCCGTGCGTAACCAGTATCACGGGTTTCTTGGACTGTCCGGCCGGGATAAACCAGCCGGAAAGGCGGATGCCGTCAGAATAGAATGATACGTCGGTATAGTTTTTGAGTCCGGCATCGGCCGGCGTGCCTTTGGGCGAGACTTTTTGCGGGTGTAACTGGATGGCCGCGAATAAGAACGGGCCGGCGATAAAGACAACAATTCCGAAATGAAGAAGTCCGGTCACCAGTTTCCGCGCCCTGGTTTTGGGTTTGATTATTCCGGCTACGGCCCGCCTGACCCCATAGCTAAAAATATGAAGCAGAATAAGAATCAAGCCTAAGGCAATGACATCGAACAGGAACGAGCTGAATCTGTAGCGCCCGGAAATAAGCCCGGCCAGGGCTAGCCCCCGGGCGTAAACAACCGCGGACAATACCGCGATATAAATTGCAATAAATATCAGCCGCTTGCGGGTCAGCATATCGGCCATAAACAACCGGAGACGCTCTTTTATCACAGGCGTATTATGCCCGGCATTCCGGCGGTGTCAATAGAATTATTCCAAGCGCCGCGCATTACGATAAAAACATTGACAATTTTGCCGTAATGGGCTAAATTATCGGTGTTAAAAGAAGGAGTAATCATATGAAGAATGAAAAAGGATTCACGCTGATTGAATTATTGCTGGTGGCTGTCATCATCGCCATCCTGGCATCAGTGGTGGTCGGTAATTTCGTCGGCCAGGAGAAGAAAGTCTATGACGCCAGGGTCAAGGCTGATTTCGCCACGATATCAACGGCCTTGGACCTGTATTCTCTGGATAACGGCATGTTCCCGTCCACCGAACAGGGGCTGAAAGCACTGATTGAAAAGCCGTCTTCCACGCCGGTGCCGTCAAACTGGACCAAGCGCTATCTGGTTAACGACCCGGACGACCCCTGGAAAAAAGAATATAAATACCGTTACCCGGGCGAACATAATAAGGACCGTTTTGATATCTGGTCCACCGGCCCGGACGGCAAAGACGGCACCGAGGACGACGTCGGTAACTGGAAAACAACACAGTAGACCAAGTTACAAGCCCTGCTTTTATCGGCCGTAACCCAATATCCTGATGAACAAATATTCCGAACCAAAATCAGGCTTCCGTAAACCGGCCAAGGGGTTCACCCTCATCGAGTTAATGGTTTCCGTCATTATCATTTCCATCAGCGTCATCAGCATCTACCAGGCATTCATCGGCTGTATGGACGGCAAGGTGGCGGCGGAGAATTATAACCGCTGCACCGTCCTGGCGCTGGAGCAAATCCAGAAGTTCGAGGAGGAATCAACCGGTTCGGGCGGAACCGAGCAATTGTCGGAAAATAACCGGCTGTTCGAATGGACCATCGAAAGAAAAGACCTGACCGGAAACGCCTATGACGCTTACCCGTCACTGAAAGCCATAATCCTGAATATGAAATGGCAGGGGCCGGGAGAGCACCGCAAGGGACAGATGACATGGACTTATTACACAATACCTCGGCAGGAATAAAACCCGATCTCGGCCGGACCGAAGCCGGGTTCACGCTCCTGGAGCTTATCGTCACCTCTGTGCTGGCCGCCATGGTGATGATGTCGGTCTATTCGGTTTTTAATTCCGGCATTACGGTCTGGAACGCCACTTACGAGGCGAGCAATACGGACAACATTTATCTCAACATCGAACGGATTAACCGCGAGCTGTCCGGCATGCTCAATTTCGCGCCGATTGGTTTTACCTGCGATAACCGCCGAATGACCTTCCCGGCCATGGTCAATGCCCCGACTGAGGATAAAAACACCACCGCATCAGACCAAATACCGGCCGAACCCGCGAAGACATTCGGCCGCCCGGGCTGGATAAGCTATTGGTTCAACGCCGACAAAGGCGAGTTATCACGAAACCAAGGTGTTTACGGGAAGCGCCTGACCGATGATAAGTACCAGGTGCTGCTCACCGAACTCAAGGATGTCAGTTTCTCTTTCGTAAAAACCGAAACCGCCGGCTCCTCGGAGCAGGGTTTCCTGCCTCAGACGGTCAAGATAGAAATCCAAACCAAGGACAAAACTTTTACCAGAACCATATACATACCGCTGTCCAAAGCGGCCAAGAACGAGCAAAGATGAATATTATAGGTTGTGAACGCAGTGCGCCACCCCGCCGCAGCGGGCAAGGAAGCATCCTGGTTTTTACGGTCTGGGTGATATTTATCCTGACCATATTCGCCATGACCCTGGCCGGCATCGTTTCGGACCGGATATTCTTCGCCCAGGGCTACCGGGAACGGGCCCAGGCGTACATCGCCGCCTGCTCGGGCATCAACCAGGCCATAGCCGAAATCAAGAAAGACACCCAGGCCAATAATTACGACACCCTTAACGAACTCTGGTGCAGCAACGCCGAATTATTCAATAATCAGCCTATAGGCAGCGCCTTTTTCAGCATTTCTTTCAATTGGACGGACGGCGGCATATCATACGGTATGCACGACGAGGAAAGCAGCATCAATATCAACACCGCGTCGCAGAAGGTGCTGGAAACGCTGTTTAAGAACCGGTACGACCTGCTGACCCCGTCCGAGGCCGAGTCCATCGCCAACGCCATAATCGACTGGCGTGACGAGGACAGCAACGAGCGCCAGGGCGGCGCAGAGAATAATTATTACCAGTCATTATCCAACCCCTACCCCTGCAAGAACAAACCCTTTGATTTTATAGAGGAACTCCTACTGGTTAAGGGTATTACCGACGATATCTACGATAAAGTCAGGGATATCATTACCGTATACGGAGACGGCCGGGTCAACATAAATACGGCTTCCGGCGCTGTATTTATGGCCCTGGGCCTGAGCGATGAGCTGGCCAATAAGGTTATCCGTTACCGCAACGGGCCGGATGAAACCAGGCAGACCGAGGACGACCGGTCTTTTGTGGAGATGTCATCCATCGTCAGCGTCATCAACCAGGCCATCCCGCTGACCAGCGACGAATCGCAGGCGCTCAATAACCTGGTGGCCACCAACGCCATCATCACCAAATCAAACCATTTTCGGATACAAATAAAGGGATTCACCGGCGCGGCCGATGACCCTAAAAATAGCCGGACTATTACTTGCATTATAAAGCGAAATGGTAAGATTTTATACTGGAACGAGTAGGACATAGCCGATATAAAATATATAACTTCATATGAGCCTATTATTTAAAAATCAGACGACACTGGCCATAGAAATCAACGCCGAGGTGATAAAAATAGCCCACCTTCAGGCCGGCAATAATCCGGAACTGCTGGGTTTCGCCAGCAACGATATCCGGGCGGCCAGCGACGACCAGATTGTCGAATTCATCCGCAATTTCACCACTCTTAACAAAATCAAGACGCCCAACGTAATCAGCGTCATCCCGGGACGGTTCACCATCACCAAGAACATCGAACTGCCCTCAACCGACCCGGTCGAGATAAAACAGATTATCCAACTCCAGGCCAGCCGGCACAGCCCGTATTCACGCGATGAAATCATCATCGACTACCTGCCGATCGGGGTATTCAAGGGCGGATATACCAGGGTACTGCTGGTCATCGTCAACCGCGACCACATCAAGAAAAATCTGGATATCATCGAGCGGTCCGGGTTGAGGGTCAAGAAAGTGGTCTTTCCACCGAAACCATGTCCCAATGGTATACCCAGCAGTCAGACAACCCGGTCGGGGTGCTTCATATAGATTCGGGCAACATGGATTTCAGCGTCGTCCATAACGGCAAGCCGATATTCTTGAGAATCATCACGCTGGGCGCCAACCAGCTCATCTACGACCACGATAAATATATACAAAAATGCCAGGAGGAAATCCGCCATTCGCTGGAGGCATACCAAACCGAGAACATGGGTAGTGTCAGTCAGCTGATAGTCACCGGCGCGACCGAAAAGGCAGATTTCGGGAATATCGTCCGCGATGCCACCGGCATTCTGCCCAAACTGGAACCATGGTCCGGACTGGTTCCGATTGCCAAAGAGGCCGAAGAGCAAAAAGCGGCCGCTGCTCCGGACGTATCTTTCCACGCCGTTATAATCTCAGGGCTCAAATATAATAAAACCAGGATAGACCTGACGCCGGAGGAATTAAAGCTCCAGCAATCCGTAGCCGAGAAAAGCCGCGACGTCATCAAGCTGGGCACCTTGGTTATCGTTATCCTAGTCCTAATAACCATCATCTTCGGCCAGAAAATATGGCTGAAGACCTCGTTTACCACCAAGCTCAAGTCATACTATGACCAGCACCACTCCAAGGCCGTGGAACTGAGCCAGAAACACAAGAAAACGCTAGCGGTGGACAACTACCTGCGCCAGCAGAAAATGCCCCTGGAATCGCTGGCCGAACTGCAAAAACTCACCCCGGATACGATATATTTCGAAACAACCACCTACGAATACGGACGGGACAAGCGCCGGATGATTATCCGGGGTGTGGCCAACACCAGTAACGACGTAACTTTTCTAAGGGAACAGATGGAAAAATCATCTTATTTCAATAAGGTTGAAATAAAATCAATGGCAATCCAGGCAGTCAAAGAAGGAACGGTTATAAAAGAAGTTATCAATTTTGAAATCGCCTGCGGATTTAAAGATTCCAAAACAGAACCGGCAAAATAATTAAAGTATGAAGTTTCTATCCAAAATGTCCAGCCGGGAACGGACGCTATTTTACGTGACATTGATCACAGTGGGATTTTTCCTGATAATGCGCTTCATTATTTCGCCCATGCGCGATAAACTGAGCACCTTAAACAGCCAGATAGAACAATCCAAACAGGAAATCGATAATGACAAAACTGTCCTCAGCCGTGAAAAGGCCATTAACGATAAATACGAGAAATACAAGGAGTATTTCCGTGAACCTAAATCCGACGCCGATATGCTGGGCGACCTGATCAAAACAGTAACCGAACTGGCCAATAACTGGAGCCTAGTCATTGTCAGCAATAAACCGGCCATCGAGGAGAAAGACAACAAGGGCGTCAAGACTAAATACTACGTGGTCAGTATGGAAACCGAAGGCAAAATGAACCAACTGGTTAATTTCCTTTACGAACTCAACACCAAGAAGCGAATAATCTACATCGAGAAAATAGAGCTCAGCCCAAAAGTCAAAAGATCGGACACCCTCCGGGCGTCAATTACCATATACGAAACTTTTATACAATAGCCCGGTAACAAAACGGTATGCATTCTCCGGCTAATCACGAAAATCCCGCACCCGGCAAATCCAAAAGCACCATAATAATAATCTTCATGGCCGGATTGCTGGTTTCAGCTGTCGGCCTACTGGGGATACTTTTACCTAAAGGCCCTGTCGAAATCTCGCCGATGACAACCAACCAGCCCGCTCTGCCGGAAGTCCCAGCGCCCGCAGACAATCCCGAACCGGCGCCGGAGCCGGCCCGGAATCCCGAGCCAACCCCGGTAACTGACCCTGCCACCAAACCTGTCGCTCCACCGCCCGAAAAGCCGGAGATATCAGCCCAGCCCAGGCCCCAAACACCGGCCGACCAATCCGTAAAGCCTTCCGAACCATCCGCCGGGTCAAACCAACGGGTCCAAAACGCAATGAGCAAATGGTCCGATACCAAAACTAAAATCATCGGTCTGATAAAACGGTTCAAATACCAGGAAGCCATCTCTTTGGGAAATGATTTCTACAACAAGGAGGTTATCCCGATCGAGTCCATCACCAATTCCAGCGCCGCTGACATAAGCCGCCTAAAGAAGGAAACCAGCGCTTACCTTAATGAACTGACCGGCACGCGCCAAGTATTCCAGAACATTATCAGCTCGCTTACACCACAGGTCAATAAAACCGGGAGCATCTCTCGTAAGAAAATAAGCTTCGATACTCTCCAAATTTGGGTAACCAATGCCGACGAGACCGGCATCGAAGGCGAAATCGCCGGCGCCACCGGGAGCAAATACTACCGCCAGTGGCAGGATATCCAGCCCCGGATTGTTTATGAACTCCTGCCTAATACTACCGGGAAAGACCAGGTTTACAAGGCCATTTTCTGTTACAACCATAATCTGGAATCGGACGGCGAGCAAATACTGATTTCCTATTTCCAGCGCAGTCCGCAGGAAAAAACCTGGATAGACGAAATCCTGTCCCGGTATGACCCTGAATTCGGCGGCATAATCCCCCAGGGCGGCTTTGTTATTTACCAGAGCCAGTGGGTCCGGCCCGAGGACAAATATCAACTGGAACGCGGCTACGTAAAATACAACGGCGCCTGGATATCTTTCGACCAGATGATGCAGTTGAAAGGGCTGGTCAAGTTCCATGACCGCTGGGTCACAGCCAAGGAAAAAGACCGGCTGGACGCGCAGTCCAAGGCATTGGAGGCGCTTAAAGCCAATCTGGCGCCCAAGGGCGTAATTGATAAACCCGGCGCCGACACCGAACAGCTGGCCTGGAACCTTGCCCGAACCAAAACCACGCCGCATTACAGCGTCAAGACCAACCTTTCACAGGACGCGCTCAACGACATCGGTTACGTCATGGAATGCCTCTATTACGAATTCAAGAAGATATTCAAGCTGATGGGCGACTTCCAATTCAAACTTGATGTGCTGGTGTACAAGAACCAGAAAGAATATTACTATAACGGAGGCATGAAAGACACGGGCGGATTTTTCTCACCCCGTAAAATCGGTAACAACTCGGGCGGATTGATTATGGCTTATTACCAGACCAATCCGTTGCTCAACACCAGCATGGTCCTGCTCCACGAAGGCACCCACCAATTCCTGATGCTGGGCACTAAAATCAACGTGCCCATCTGGGTTAACGAAGGCCTGGCCACTTATTACGAATCGAGTAAATTCGAAGGAGAAAACCTTAAAACTAATCTTATTAACAAAGGCCGATTGGCCGAGATTAAATACGCCTTACAGGCTGGTAATTACGTAAAGCTCGGCGATTTCATCACAACCACCTCTGACAAATATAAAGGCGGCGGCTATTATGCCGAAGGCTGGAGCCTGATGTATTTCTTGTTCAACTGGCGGGACGGCTTTTACGCCGACGAACTGGAGGCGTATATCAATTACTTCCGAAATAACCCCAGCCTGACGGCTCAACAGCACATCGATATCTTCGAGCAAACCTTCAAAACCAAGGTGGAGATTATGGAAGCGCAGTGGAAAGATTACACCAAATCTCTCAACTGATTTACTTCTTGACCGGCTCCTGAGGCTGAACTTCCTTGGACTTATCAAACTTATTTGCAAACGGAGCATACATCGGTATTGACGCCGGGTTGACGCTCTGTTTGGTTACCGCCTCAACAACAGCCCGCTGGAGAATCAGGTCATCCTGCAGGTCAATCAAAAATTCCTGCCCGCGTTCGTCCGCGACGCGCCGGCGGATATGCTGCCTAAGCGCTTGGCGAACTTCTTCCTTCTCCAGGCGGGTCTTAAGATTCTGGTAGAGCTCGTCAAACTTGGGGTAACGATTGCCGTCCATACCGTCATCATCGGCTAATGCCTGGAATAATTTTTGTGAGGCCGCGTAGTTGTCATTAAGATAATTATCCAGTTGTCCGGAATCGAGCAGTTTATTGAACTCGTAATCCTTGGACAAGTCCCTTTCTGTCTCAGAAACCTTGATATCCGGTTCCAATCCGCCCACTCCGTTAGTTTTATGTATAGAACGGCCGGTAGGAAGGTAATACAAGGCTATAGTCATTCTCAACACCGGGTGCGGGTCAAGAGCCTTAAGCTCAAAAAGGTGCTGAACACTGCCTTTGCCGAATGTGGTTTTACCGACCAGAACAGCCTTTTTATGGTCCTGAAGAACGCCGGACAGTATCTCCGACGCGCTGGCCGAGTATTCGTCAACCAGCACGTAAATGGGCACATCTATTTTATCAGGCATTACTGACTTGTATTCTTCCACATTGCCCTGCCGGTCACGGGTAGTAACCAGAATCATGTCTTTGTCCAGTATGCGATCAAGAATCTCGATGACCGCCTTGAGGTACCCGCCTCCGTTACGGCGCACGTCTATTATCAATGATTTCATGCCCTGTTTGGTCATGGCATCCAAACAACTCTTGGCCTCATCGGCGGTCTTGTCGCCGAAGGTGGTAATCAACAGGTAACCGACCTGGCCGGGAAGCATCTCGTACCGGGCGGTCTTAACGTTGACGATGGCCCGGGTAAGGGTGAAGTCGCGCTCCTTGGTCCAACCCCTCCGGAAAACCTTGATTTTAACCTGGGTGTCCGGGTCTCCCTTGAGTTTATTGACCAGGTATTCCATATCCTTGCCCCGGGTGGATTCACCTTCTATTTCGGTTATCCGGTCAAGCGACCTCAGCCCGGCTTTGTAAGCCGGCCAGCCGTACATCGGGCGCTCGATAGTCAGGTATTCATCACGCACATTGACATAGGCGCCGATGCCGCCGTAACGCATATTAAGCGACTCCTGGGCCTTGCGCCGTTCATCAGCGTTCTGGTATGAGGAAAATCTGTCCAAACTGCCGACCAGACCGGCCGCGGCCGCTTCCATAAGTATTTTATTGTCTTTTGATTTATTCGGATCCACATATCGTTCCTTAACCAATCCAAGTATCTCATCCAAAAGCTGGTAATTATTGCCCATCGACCCCTTACTTTCCTGCATCTGGTAATAGTCCTGAAGCTCCTTGTATTTCAGGAAAAGGCTTGCCATCCGGCCGGTTTCGGTCGGGTCTATGCTGAGTTCCCTGAGAACCTCCTTGCTCCGTTCAAACTGGTCCATATCGGCCAGGGCCAGCGCGGCGGCTAATTTCAGGTTCGGGTCTTTCTGGTTAAGTATCTCCCGGACATTAGCCACGGCCTTGGGCTCGCCGGTCAGCTGGTAAAGCAGTTTGCTTAAAGCCAACCGCTGGTAAGTATTCACCGAAGATTCCAGTATGTCACGGAGCGCGTCAACCAGCTCTTTGCGGGGCGCTGTTTCCGGCTGATTGTACCTGACCAGGCTGCCTAGGAGCTCGGCGGCTATCAGGCCGGCCTTCCCGGCGCCTTGTGATTTTATGATGCCGATAAAAACGCTGATGCTTTCGGGTTGGCGGTCCAGCCGGTAAAGTATCCGGGCGCAGGCCAGGCGTATGTTGACGCTGGGGTTTTTAAGCCCGTCCTCAACCACCAGAAGCGACAGGTTCCCGACTGATTCTATTTCGCGCACGGTGGCCCAGAATTCAGAGGTCTCAATGGCGTTTTCCGTAGCCGCATTATACGCCTCCAGCTTCTTCATTGACTCACCGGGATTTATCGCATCCTCGGCAAAGGCAACGGATATCAGGACCAAACACATCAACGCAAACATCAGCTGCTTTTTCATAATACTCTCGTTTCTTTAAGGGAATCGGTTATTTGAATTTTATATTTATCTCTTCGGCCAGTTCGACCTTGAATGCGCCGCCGGTCAATTTACTGAGCTCTTCCATGGCACCTTTCATGTTCACTATGTTATCAGGAGTAAAATTCTTCTGGTACTTTTCCATGGCGCCTTTCCATTTATCCATAGAGGCGAATAATTTATCACCGTCTATCTCCATAAAGATAATCTTGTTGCCATCCCGGAAAGAAGCGTTGGTTTCGACTATCTCCGCGCCGCAGGTCAGGCCCATGGAAATGCGCAGACCTTTAAGAAACTGCTTGGCCATTTCCATATCCGCTTCACTATCGGAACCAGGCTCTTCCTTGTTTTCGGGCTGTTCAACCTGCTCCGGATCCTTCGGCTCAGGTTTTTCCTTGGATTCCTGAACAGCTGTTTTCTTAAGGGGCGACTTGATAGTCAACACGGTTGCCTTGCCGTCGACGGTTTTCTTAAGGACGAACCCGAAAGCCTCCATAGCCGAAGCCGAAGGCGCGCTCATACCACCCATAAAACTGCTCATCGGACCGGCTGACTGGGGATTAAGCTTGATCTTGGTGATATCGGTGAAAGTATACGCCACGTTAAAGCAGATAAACCCATCCTTGGTCGTTTCCTTGGAGAACGATTCGAAATAAACCCCATCGCCGTAGGAAGAGGTCGCTTTGCGGAATTCCTTTTCCATGGCCGCGGTTTCGTCCTCTTTTTTACCTTTCTCATCCTTGACGCCGGGCATAGCCGTCATCATGCCGTTGAGCATTTCAAAGGTCTCTTTGCTCAGGCCGATGGTCTGCTTGATTCTGCCGGAACCGTCGGGATTGACGCTTACATTAATATCAACCTTAAAACATCCTATTGTAACCAAGATAACCAACCCGAATACCGCCCAAATAATCAGTTTCTTCATAAAGCTCGCCTTTCATTTGGTATTAAATACCGATGCAAAACCTGGAATGGTAGTATCTAAACCTTCAAAGTCAAGTTTTAGTTGACTAGTCGGTCTGGCGGGTTACAATAAGTCGTTTTTATTAGCGATAAATTTATCTATGCTAGACTAGAAAGAGTTGCCTATGAAAAAGATAAAGGTCATCATAATGGGCGCGGCCGGCAAAGATTTCCACACCTTCAATACCTGTTTCCGCGACAACCCCAAGTACGAAATAATGGCATTCACGGCCACCCAGATACCAGACATCGCCGGGCGGAAATACCCGCCAGAACTGGCCGGCAAGCTTTATCCCAAAGGCATCCAGATATATCCGGAAAGCGACCTGCTCAAGCTTATCAAGAAGTATAAGATAGACGAGGTCTATTTCGCCTACAGCGACGTGTCTTATGATTACATCGACGGCCACCGCAAGAAGGTTGAAAAAGCCGGAGCCGAGTTCAAGCTGCCCGATCCGAACGCCACCATGATAAAGGCGCACAAACCGGTCATCGCCATCTGTGCGGTCCGGACCGGGGCCGGCAAAAGCCCCTGCACCCGCCGGGTGGTCAACATCCTAAAACAGCATAACAAAAAAGTCGCGGTCATCCGCCATCCCATGCCATACGGCGACCTGAGGGAACAGATTGTCCAACGCTTTGAAACCATCCAGGATATGAACAAGCATAAATGCACCATCGAGGAACGAGAGGAATACGAACCGCACATCGTCAAAGGCGCCATCGTCTATGCCGGAGTCGATTATCAGAAGATACTTGATGCGGCCGAGAAAGAAGCCGACTTCATACTCTGGGACGGCGGCAACAACGACACCCCCTTCTACAAGCCCAACCTGTACATCACCGTAGCCGACCCCTTAAGGGCCGGACACGAGCTGTCGTATTACCCCGGCCGGGTCAACTTCGAGATGGCCGATGTAATCGTCATAAACAAGGTCGATACGGCCGAACCGTCGGCCGTGGAAAGCATCGCTAAAAACGCCAAGAAATATAATCCCGATGCCATAGTCATCAAAGCCAATTCGCCCATCTTCGTGGCTGATTCCGCCGTCATCAAGGGCAAAAAGGTCCTGGTCATCGAGGACGGCCCGACCGTGACGCACGGCGAAATGGGTTACGGCGCCGGATTCGTGGCCGCCAAAAAATACAAGGCCAAGGAAATCATCGACCCCAGGCCTTATGCCGTCGGCAAGCTGGCTGAAGTATTCAAGAAATACAAACATACCAAGTCCGTACTGCCGGCCGTCGGTTACAGCGCCCAGCAAATCAAAGACCTGGAAGCGACCATAAAGAAAACGCCGGCTGACCTGGTAATCATAGCCACGCCGATAGACCTGCTTAAGTTGGTCAAGATTGACAAGCCGTCGGTTCGGGTTACATACGAGCTGGAAGAAATCACAAAGCCAACGCTGGAAGATATCGTTAAGAGGATGCTCTAACCCGGCGGTTAGTGTATCAGGCGTGTTTTGACGGTATCCAGCGAGAAATTCTTGCCAGGGCAATTGGTCTCGCCTTTGTCCACATCGCGATGGACGACAATATTGCCGGACGGAATATTGTATTTCTGGCAAAGTTCCTTGAGCAGTTTTAACAGCGCCGAGACCTGTTTTTCCGTAGGATTCTTCTGGTCGAAGTCCCCCACCAGGCATATCCCTATTGACTGCTGGTTCATCTTGCCGTCCCAGCAATGAACGCCCGGAATCTGCTTGTCCCAGCGTGCGCCGGTTTCCACCTGGCCGTCCTTGGAGTTCGTTCCGTTGCCGATGACAAAGTGATAGGCCAGACCCTCGGCCAGCCCTTTTTCTTCCCGGTGATACCTGTCAAATATTTTGGCGCTGCCGTTCTTGGTGGCGCTGTGATGAATGATAATATATTTCCACTGGACATTTGCTGATACCGCCTTCTGGTCATCCTTGACCGGTGCCAACTGGTTGACCGCCTGGGGTTTCGGGGTAAAAGACGCCTTATTAGCGCTGACTTGTTTGGATACCTGCCCCTTAAGACCAGCGGTTGTTTCGGCTATTTTCTGGTCAACAATGGCCTCTTCGGTCTGGGCTAACCCCGGGTCTGAGGCAAAAAGATATGCCGCAAAGGCAAACGCCACCACGGCGCCTATGGTCAACATAAAATCAAGGAATTTCATAGTACTACCTGATATCTATATCGGCAGGAGTGCCCGAGGACTTGAGCCAGCAGTATGAATCAGCAAGTAAACGCCTATCCGCCTATTTCTTAACGTAGAACGGATTGGCCCGCTCGATATACTCGTGTGTAGCCTTCTTGTCCGCTTCGGGTATGGACAGGTCAAAGGGCATATCCACAGAGTTGACAATGCGGCTGACCAGCTCCAGCCCGAACTGCCCGAGTATCTTCAGCCCGGCCGGGCTCATCAGGCGCATATTATCCAGCGGCGTATGGCCGTAGTTGCCGCTGTAACGATGCAAGGCGATGGACGGTATGCCCTTCTCATTGAACGGGATATTGTCGCTGGAATAGGCCGAATGACCCGTCTGGAAGGGAATACCTTTTTCTTTGGCGAATGAATCGACAAAAGTGGCCATCTGCTCCGTGCCGCAGATAACCGAACCGTTATTGCCCATGACCGTGCCGGCTACATCCACGTTGATGAGCAGTTTGACCTGGGGCGTATTGAGCATCACCGGCGGTTTGGGCTTGGCCAGTTCTTTCTTATGCTTTTCGGTGTAGGCCCAACTGCCCTTGAGCCCCATCTCCTCGCTCCCGAACCATACAAATACTATGGTCCGCTTGGGCGGATGCTGGGCGAAATACCGGGCGAATTCGGCGATGGTCACCGAGCCGCCGGCGTTGTCGACGCAGCCATCCACCTTGTTGACGCTGTCATAGTGGCCGACGATATAGATTTTCTCATTGGGCAGGTCAGTTCCCTTGATTTCGGCCACCACGTTGCGCGAGGTAGCCTTGAACTCTTTCTGTTTGGAAATGATGTTAATCGTCTTGGCGCCCTTTTGAATCATCTCCAGCCCGTCTTCGTAGCTGATGAATACGGACGGTATCTTGCCAAAAGCCTTGAGGAACAAATCGCCCTGTTTCAGCTGCGGCAGCTGCGGCGTGGCTTCGTAGATGCGTATCAATGCCTTGACATTATTCTGCCTTAGGCGCAGGAACATGGTCTTGCTGATATTCCCCTGGTAAACCATGGCCACCTTGTTCCGGGCGGCATTGATATGCTCGGGCGAGAATGAGTTGAGGTAGACCACTTCGGACCGGACGCCCTTGTCCGGGGTTGAACCGCTGTTGCCCATAACCGAAACGTTATAACGCTTGCGGTAAGGGCTCAGCACCTCGACCGAGGCGTGGATGTCCTGGTAGGCCTGAATCTGGAAGGTCTCTTCCCTGGGATTCAGCCCGACGGACTTGAGGTATTTCCTAAGCATATCCGCGGCGCGCTTTTCCTCGGATGAACCGCCCAGACGCGGGAATGATAACTGCTTTAGTAACCTATAAGCATTCTGTTCGTTGAATACTGTTTCCATAAATCAATCCTTTCTAATACTTCTCACCACAAACCTGCCCGACTATGCCAGTCAGGCGAAGACACAAAGAGCACAAAGAATATCTCTTACTCCTATTTATAGCGATGTCAAATAATTCATTACCTGCCCCGCCGCGGTTGCGAAGTTTTCTTGACGCTATGGATATTTTTAGATAATGATTGTGATATGAGTATTGGCTCTAGAACCGGCATAGAAATCAGGCAGTTAATCCTGGACAAAAAGGCCAGCGCCCAAGAGGTGGTCAGCGAACTACTCAAACACATCAAGTCTGCCGACCATAAAATAAAGGCCTATTTGACCCTGTGCGAAGAACAGGCGCTCAAGCAGGCAAAACTCATAGATGAAAAGATAGCGGCCAAACAGCCGGTCGGCGCCCTGGCCGGCATCCCCATCGCCATCAAGGACAATATCTGCACCGAAGGCGTCCGGACTACCTGCGCCTCGAAGATACTGGGCAATTTCATACCGCCCTACGACGCCACGGTCATCAAGAAAATCAAGGCGGCCGACGGCATCATCATCGGCAAGACCAACCTGGACGAATTCGCCATGGGCTCGTCCTGCGAGAACTCGGCATTCGGCCCGACCTACAACCCGCACAACACGGCTTACGTGCCGGGCGGTTCCAGCGGCGGCTCGGCCGCGGCGGTGGCCGCCTCTATGGCGCCCCTGGCCCTGGGCTCGGACACGGGCGGCTCCATCCGCCAACCGGCCGCGCTCTGCGGCGTGGTCGGACTGAAACCAACCTACGGCTCCGTCTCGCGCTACGGCCTGGTCGCATTCGCCTCATCACTGGACCAGATTGGGCCTATCGCCCGAACCACGGCCGACGCCGAACTGCTCTATTCGGTCATCAACGGACACGACCCGCTGGATTCGACATCAGCCCAATCGAAAGACAAGCCGACCGGCGGACCGGTAGACCTTAAAAATCTGCGCATCGGACTGCCCAAAGAATTCTTCGCCGAAGGCATCCAGCCGGAGATAAAAGAGTCGGTCCTTGCGGCCATAGAGGCCTTTCGCAAAATGGGCGCACAAATAAAGGATATCTCCCTGCCGCACACAAAATACGGCATTGCCACATATTACCTGATAGCCCCATCCGAGGCCAGCTCCAACCTGGCCCGTTACGACGGCATTCATTACGGCTACCGGGCCAAGGAACCGGCTAACCTGATGGACCTCTACGCCCGGTCGCGCGACGAGGGTTTTGGTCCGGAGGTCAAGCGCCGGATTATGCTCGGCACCTTCGCCCTGTCCTCGGGCTATTACGACGCCTATTACCTCCAGGCGCTCAAGGTCAGGCAACTGATAAAGCAGGACTTCGATAACGCCTGGAAGGACGTGGATGTGATAATCGGGCCGACCTCGCCCATCCCGGCGTTCAAGGTCGGAGCCAAGATAGACGACCCGCTCCAGATGTATTTGTGCGATATATTCACCGTCACGGCCAACCTGGCCGGGATTCCGGGCATATCCCTGCCGTGCGGGATCACCCGGGATAAACTGCCCATCGGACTTCAGATACTGGGTAAGGAGTTTGACGAAGCAACATTATTCAAAGTGGCCAGTGCCTTTGAAGAGACAAGAGACAAGTGACAAGAGACAAGAAAAGAGGAACTCCCACGTAGAGACAAGCAACAGGAGATAAGTATATGGAGGAGAGGAAAAAGGGATATCGCAATTTATTAGCGTGGCAAAAAGCTGACGAGTTAGCCTTTCAAATATATAAAGGAACAGAACTCTTCCCCAAATCAGAGTTATACGCCCTTACTTCTCAATTAAGAAGAGCTGCTTTATCGGTACCAACAAATATAGTTGAAGGCTTTGGACGCAAGGGCAAAGGCGAAATGAAATATTTTACCAATATTGCTTTAGGTTCATTAGCCGAAGTAGAATATTTACTTGGTTTTTCTGAAAGATTAGGTTATTTATCAAAGGATGCATATAATAAATTTGAGGGAATAAGAAACGAAACAGGACGACTACTCTGGGGTTATTACGAATCGTTGTAATAATTCCTTGTCTCCTGTTCCTTGTCTGAACGAGCCAGGGCAAGCACTTGTCTCTTGTTGCTTGTCTCCTGTCTCTTGTATATTATGGAATACAAAATAGTCATCGGCCTGGAAGTGCACGTGCAGATAAAGACAGCATCCAAGATGTTCTGCGGCTGTCCGACGCTCTACGGCATGCCGCCCAACAAGCAGACCTGCCCGGTCTGCCTGGGCCTACCCGGAGTCCTGCCGGTCATCAACAAGAAGGCGGTGGAGCTGGCCATCAAGGCCGCCCTGGCCCTAAACTGCGCCATCAACACCCCGACTAAGTTCGACCGCAAGAACTATTTCTATCCCGACCTGCCCAAGAACTACCAGATTTCGCAATACGACCTGCCCCTGGGCAAGAACGGGCACCTTGACATCGGCAAGGGCAAGAAGATAGGCGTCACCCGGGCGCATCTGGAAGAGGATTCGGGTAAGTCCATCCACGAAGAGAATACCGATTACTCGCTGGTGGACCTGAACCGAACCGGCGTGCCGCTCCTGGAAATCGTCAGCCAGCCGGAAATCTCATCGCCCGAAGAGGCCTACCAGTACCTGACCACCCTGAAAGAGCTTATGATATACTTAGGCATCTCCGACTGCGATATGGAAAAAGGCTCTCTCAGGTGCGACGCCAACTTGTCCATATTGCCGGAAGGCGAGACAAAACTCAGGACCAAGACCGAAGTAAAGAACCTCAACTCGTTCAAGTTCGTTGCCAAGGCGCTGGAGTTCGAGGCCAACCGCCAGATAGCCCTGCTCAATGCCGGCAAAGCGGTAGAGCAGGAGACCCGGCTCTGGGACGACGCGGCCGGAGAAACCCGGCGCCTGCGCGGCAAGGAAGCCGTCCAGGACTACAGATATTTCCCCGAGCCGGACCTGAGGCCTATAACCATCTCGCCGGAATGGATAGCCCAGGTCAAAAATACCATCCCCGAACTGCCCGCCCAGCGCCGGGCCCGGTTCGTCCGGGATTACCAACTGTCCGAATACGACGCCAGCGTGCTGACCCAATCCCGGGCCATGGCCGACTACTTTGAGGAATGCGTCAAACTCTACAATAATCCCAAATCCATCGGCAACTGGCTGATGGGCGAGGTATCCAGGCATCTCAATGAACAAAAGATAGGCATAGACGAATTTAAGATTAAGCCCAAACAGTTAACACCCCTTTTAGGCCTGCTCGACGCCAAAAAGATTACCTCCAGTGCGGCCAAGGACGTCTGGGTCGAGATGCTCGCATCGGGCAAAACGGCCGAAGAAATTATCAGTGCCAAAGGGCTGGGCATCGTCAACGACCAGTCCGCCATAGAGGTGTTCGCCAAACAGGCCATAGAAGCCAACCCCAAGATAGTGGCCGATTACAAAGGCGGTAAGAAGGCGGCCATCCAATCCCTGGTCGGACAGGTGATGAGACTGTCCAAGGGCAAAGCCAATCCAGAGATAGCCAAACAGGCGCTGGAAAAACAACTGGGCAATTAGCTCCTCGCTACCTGACCATACTACCTGTACTAGGATAGGGTAGGATACCCTCTGCCATCCGGTAGGGTATGGGGTGCCAGAGGGTGGGGCATCCTCTACTATCCGATGGGGTATCCTCTACCATCCGATGGGGTACCCTCTGCCATCCGGTGGAGTATCCCCTGCCATCCGATGGGGTATCCCCTACCATCCGATAGAGTATCCCCTGCCATCCGATGGAGTATCCCCTGCCATCCGATGGAGTATCCTCTGCTATCCGATGGAGTATCCCCTGCCATCCGATGGAGTATCCCCTGCCATCCGGTGGAGTATCCCCTGCCATCCGGTGGAGTATCCCCTGCCATCCGATGGGGTATCCCCTGCCAGGGGATAGGGTATGGGAGTGTGTCCCGTTTTGGTCTTTGTTGTACTCAATTGTCCCGTTTAGCTGTTTTTATTGACCCCGGACTTCTTACATCCTAACATACCCATTATATGAATAAACTGATGACGGTCAAAGAGGTGGCTGAATATATGAACACCTCCACCAAAACAGTCCTGAGGTTGATAAGAAAAGGCAAGCTCCCGGCCGCCAAGGTGGGCGGTCAGTGGCGGGTAAAGCCCGAAGACCTGGAGATATTCCTTAAAAAACGCCTGCTTTATCTTGGCCAATATGCCAGCCCGCCGATGTATTTCAGGCCGGAGGTTTTGGAGCAATACCGCAAGGACATTTCCTATTTTGTTCACGAGGCCGGATTTGACGGCAGAATCGGCCGCAAAAAGGATTACTATAAAGATCACATCCGCCGGTCAACATTGGGCTGGAGCAAAGACGCGTTCGGCAAGGATAACTTCAATCCGCCGACCACATTCCCTGAGATTGCATTCTGGAAAGTAACGCTCAATGACAATTCCACGGCAATCGTGCTTGACCCGCGGGCGTTCTACAATATGCCCGAAGCCGAGCAGAGAAAATGGTCTAACTACCAGATATTCAATCCGCAGGTATAAAATCTTTCAGCGCAGCGGTTACAAAATATTCTTAGCGCCGTTTTGGTTGGAATCGATTGGCGTGGCCGGGTCGGAAGATATTTCGCCCAGGATGGGTTTGATGGTCTCCATCGGTACGCGGGACAGACCAGAGTCTACTGCCTCCCGTAGGGGCATATTTTCTTCCCTGCTATTTCAGCGGTTTACAATACAAAGTTTTTACCATTTGCCTTTTGGATCGTTTTATGATTTCAGCTGCCGAATACCGAGCTG
Source organism: Candidatus Brocadiia bacterium (assembly GCA_041658285.1). Lineage (NCBI taxonomy): Bacteria > Pseudomonadati > Planctomycetota > Candidatus Brocadiia > Candidatus Brocadiia bacterium. The sequence continues at coordinate 48,525 of JBBAAP010000006.1, read as the reverse complement.
TATATAAGTATCACCACCGACGCGGTTATAGCAATGGTCGCGGCAACAGCAACAAAGTTAACGATCGGCCCGTTGGCGTATTCGCCCATCAGTTTCTTCTTGTTAATCAGGATTAACATTATGACCAGAACAAAAGGCAGTAATAAGCCGTTTATGGTCTGGGAAAGAATCATTACCTGAATAAGAGGAATGCCCGGGATTAGAATAATCGCCGCGCCCAGGATAATCTGGATGGTAAACATCCCGTAAAATTGAGGCGCTTCCATAAACTTCTTATTGACGCCGCTTTCCCAGCCAAATATTTCGCAGACCGAAAACGCGGTTGAAATGGGCAGAATCATGGCCGCGCCCAGGCTGGCTATCAAAAGCCCGATGGCAAAAAGATCCTTGGCATAAACCCCGGCTAACGGCACCAAGGCCATGGCCGCCTGCTGGGCCGTTTCTATCCTTATACCTTGGCTGTAAAGCGGCGAACAGGTTACAATAATAAAAAATATGACTACCCCGACGCTTATGCCCACAAAAGGCAGTTCCCACCTGAAGTAGCGGAATTCGGCAATGCTTATGCCTTTTTCCACCACAGCCGACTGGTGATAAAACACCATCCAGGGCGCGATGGTCGTGCCGATTAAGGCCACCAATAACATCAGGTATTGTGAATCCATCCGGAATGACGGCGTCAAGGCTTGTTTTGCGACCTCATGCCAATCTATCGGAGACAAAAGGCCGGCAACAATATAACAGGCGAAGAACGCGATGCCGATAAAGAATATTTTCTCCAGCTTGCGGTAGTTGGCCTTTATGGTCAAAAGCCAAACTAATATGGCCATAAGCGGTACTGAGATATACTTATTTACCCCGAACAGCTCCATAGACGCCGCAATACCGCCGAACTCGGCCGTGGTATTGGCAATACCGGCTAGGAATTTGCCTATCATCAGGTAGAAGGCAATCCGGATTCCGAAGTTCTCCCGAATCAGGTCGGACAGCCCTTTTCCGGTGACGGCGCCGAGCCGCCCGCTCATTTCCTGGTACAGAAGCAATATAACGGTTACAGGCAAAACCATCCATATCATCCCTAACCCGAAATCGGCTCCGCAAACCGAGTAAGTAGTAATACCGCCGGCGTCGTTGCCGAAATTACCGGTTATCAAACCGGGGCCTATCAAAGAAAGGAAAATCAGAATGGTGGCCCAAAAAGATTTCTTCTCCACCGGTTTTGCCGGGGCGCCATTGCCGATAACATTTAATTCTTCCGCCATAATCAGTTTACGCTGTCATCAAACACGGTTAATCAAAGGCATCATTACCTTATCAGCCAGGTCCTTAAAAAGAATCACCCCTTTGAGTATATTGTGGTTATCCACCACCGGCAAAGCCACGAAGTTATATTTTATATAAGTCTTTATTATCTTAGCTTCGTGGGTGTTGACCTTTACTTTCACCAGTTTGGTATTCATTATTTCGGATAATTTCGACGCGGGCTGGGCGGCGAACAACCGCCGCATATTGACTACGCCCTGGAGCGTCTGGTCATTGTCAATCACATAGATGTAATACAGGTAGACCGGCTTGTTGGCGACGGAAATTTCCCGTATCTTGGCCATAGCCTGCTCTGCGGTGGTATCTTTATTCAAAGAAACGTAATCGGTCGTCATCAATGCCCCGGCGGTCTGTTCCGGATGAGACAGCAGGCTTCTTATCTCACCGCTTTTGGGCTGGGGGATCTGCTTTAATATTTCTTCCTGCCTGCGCCGTGACAGGCGGCTGACCAGGTCGGCCGCTTTGTCAGAAGGCATCCGGGTGACTATTTCCCGCCGTTTTTCCCCGTCAATCAGGTCCATCAATTCCTTTTGCATTTTAAGATCTATTTCAACCAATGCTTCAGCTGCAGTCTGCGGGTCCATCAGCTTGAACGTGGAAACGCGCTCGTAACGGTCCAGCGCCGTCAGTATCTCGGCCATATCAGCCGGATTCATCTCGCTAAAACACTGGTAGGCCGACCGAAGCATCAGCTTGTCTGATTTGCGCTCGCCGCTTGACGGTATGGCCTGGACGAATTTCCAGGAAACGAATTTATCCGGCAGTTTAGACGTGAATATCCATTCAACCAGCGGGTCCAGCCAGGACAACCAACCCAGCCTGCGGGCAATGCCGCGGAACCCGATATCCATATGCACCACCCAGATTTTGTTATTTTCCTTAAGAAGATGCAGGTCATTTACCCGGACAACTTTGCAACCGCCCGTATCAAGCACCTGCTTGTCAAGAAACATATCTTTAAGCAGAAAATTATTCGGGGCTGACGGCTGGAAAGGCATCGGTTTCCGGTCCGGCTTGAGATATAACTTATTGACAGGCAATGCGAAGGGCTCTAAATCATCGACAGCTACTGTGAATTTCCGGCCCAGGATGCCGACGGAAATAAACAGGGAAGTTATTTCAGGATATATTTCCTTGGGCGCAATCAGGACGTCCTTTATCCGGCCAATAGTTTTATTGGTCTGGCTGTCAATTACCTTTTTATCCAATAATTCCGAAAGATAAAGAAAATACTTGCTGTCCTGAATCATAGGCCATATATGTCATGGAAAATGTTATAGTTTAGAAAGCACCTGCTTTTGTATCCTGATAAGATCATTGATACCCTTTTTCCCGAGGCTTATCATCTCGTTCAATTCCGCCTCAGTAAACGGTTTTGCCTCGGCGGTGCCCTGAATTTCTATTATTTTATTCTGGTCGGTCATGACCATATTAAGATCTACTTCCGCGCTTGAGTCTTCGGGATAAGACAGGTCAAGCATCAATTGCCCGCTCACCCGGCCGACGCTGACGGCAGCCAGATGCGTAATAATCGGGTTTTTAATCAGCAGCTTCTGGCTGAGCATATATTTTACGGCCTGGTAAAGAGCCACAAACGATCCGGTAATGGCCGCAGTGCGCGTGCCGCCGTCCGCCTGAATCACATCGCAGTCTATCCAGACAGTCTTCTCGCCCATAAGCTCCAGATCAACCACGGCCCGGAGCGACCGTCCGATAAGCCTCTGGATTTCCTGGGAACGTCCATCGGTTTTGCCTGAGCGGGATTCCCGCTGCTTGCGCTGTTGCGGGGTAGAAGCAGGCAACATACCGTATTCAGCCGTAAGCCAGCCTTTTCCCTTGTTCATCAGGAAATCAGGCACCTTCAACTCGTATGTCGCCGTACAGATTACTCTAGTGTTGCCAATTTCTATCAGAGCCGATCCAGGTGCAGTATTGATAAAACCCGGCGTTATTGACACCGGTCGAAACTGGTCAAAATTCCGTTTATCCGCTCTTTGCATAATCAAATCATCCGGGTTTCTGGTTAAGGTCGTTAAAGGCTCCCCTGATAGATCTATGGAACTTTTCGTCGCCGGCTCCTTCAAAACGCTTGGCTGCTTCCTGGATGGGATCCAAAGCTTTCTTCTCGCCGATTGCCGCCAGCGTTTTTGCCACATAAACGACCACATCGCCTTTTGGATCACCTAACGCATCAATCAGTTTGTCAACCGCCTTGGACCCAATCTGCTCCAGAGCAACTTTCGCTTCATTCCGCAAGAACTCATTTTTCTTCTGGAAACATTCTATCAAAGGGGTAATTGCCGGCTCACCGATTATGTTTGCCAGCGCTTTTTTGGATTCCTCGCGCGGAACAGTTTCCTCATCCATAAGCATATCAATCAAAAGCGGAATTGCATTTTCATTTTCCAATCTGGCAAGAGCTTCGCAGGCGCCGCCCCTGACGTCCGGCTCCTTATCTTGCAAAGCTTCTTTAACCGCATCAATGGCTGAAGAATCTCCGATTTTACCCAGCACTACGCATACATAGAAACGGACCTTGGTGCTGTCGTTATTCTTAAGTTCCCTTATCATCCTGGGCACAACCGGACTTCCCATGGCCACCAAGCGAGCGGCCGCGGCGTTACGGGTGCCGGCATTTGACATCTTATCTTTCATGTCACTCAAGCATTTATCAATTCTTGACTCTTCGCTTTGGGCGCAACCAATGATTGTTGCCGCCAATACCCCGGCGCTTATTGCCCATTTTATTGCTTTTATCATAACCTACCTCCTCTTTATTTTTTGAGATATCTCGGAGTTCTGGACCGAAATATCAGTATCAATACCCATCATTTTTTCTATGCTGTCGTCAATGTGGAATGAGACTATCGGAATGTATCTCATTTTCAACCTGTGCCCAAGCAGATTCTGGATATATCCTTTGGCCTTATTCAGGCGTTCCAGCGAATCATTCTGCGATGATTTCACATCCAGGATGGAAATAAAAACCTTGGCCGTCTTTAAATCCAAAGACGGCTCCACCCTGGTCACGGTAACAAAACCAAGATGCGGATCTGATAATTCGTACAGAATCAGCTGGCTCATTTCCCGCTGGAGCATCCGGGCAACTTTTTCCAGTCTTTTAAACCTCATTATAACGACTCCTGCCAAATATATCTAATGGTAATGCCGGATTTATTCTATTAGTCCAAGCTATCATCATCTTTATTTGGAAGATAGTTTCTTCATCCGTTTTTCTATATGATAAGCCTCTATGGTATCTCCCACGTTAATATTATTAAAGCCTTCAATCCTTAAACCGCATTCGAATCCGTTGGCCACCTCTTTGACATCGTCCTTAACCCGCTTAAGCGAAGCAATCTTGCCCGTATGAATTATTTCCTTGCCTCGCCGCACCCGGACCAGGCAATTACGTTCAATTTTACCGTTAGACACTTGGCATCCGGCGATATTGCCCAAAGCCGATATCTTGAATAAATTCTTGACCGTCAGCCAACCGGACGTGACCTCCACCTCTTCCGGCTCCAACAATCCTTCCATAGCCAGCCTTAACTCCTCAACTATCTGGTAAATAACTCCGTAGGTTTTTATCTCTATGCCCAACTGCCGGGCCAGCGATACGGATTTTTCCTCAGCCGAAACGTTAAATCCGATAATAATCGCATCCGTGGCATCAGCCAGAAGAACATCAGATTCGCTAATCTGACCGATACCTTTGTGAATAATCGAGACTTTAACCTCGCCGGTGGAAATTCCGGTCAGCATCGTGGGCAGGACTTCCAGAGAACCGTTCACATCGGCCTTTATCAACAGGCGGACCTCTTTTATTTTATCATCTTCCATCCGGCTGAAAAGATTCTCCAAGGTACTGTGCACCGGCGCGGCAACCGTTGTTTTCTTTTTAGCCGCATACACTTCCGAAAGTTCCTTGGCCGTTTTGATACTATCCACCGTATAGAACTTATCACCCGCTTCCGGCAATTCCGAAAGCCCAATAATTTGGACCGGGGTTGAAGGCAACGCTTCAGTTATAACTTTATTCTTGCTGTTAAGCATAGTCCTGACTTTACCGAAGGCGCTGCCGCAGCAGATTAAATTCCCGGCTCTAAGCGTGCCGTTTTGAACCAGGCAGTTTGCCACCACTCCGTAGTTTTCGGTCATCCGGCTTTCCAGTACCACGCCGTAGGCCTTACGTTTAGGATTAGCCTTAAGCTCCAGAATTTCGGTCTGAAGCAGTATCATTTCCAATAAATGGTCCACGCCCTGGCCGGTCAAAGCTGAAATCTCGCAAAAAATGGTTTTGCCGCCCCATTCTTCCGGGACAAGCTCCATACTGGACAACTGTTGTTTAACCTTATGGAGGTTGGCTTCTTTCTTGTCCACCTTATTGATAGCGACAATCATAAGCACGTTGCTTATCCGGGCGTGCTTGATGGCTTCTTCAGTCTGCGGCATAACCCCATCATCCGCCGCTACCACCAAAACCACAATGTCAGTAATATTGGCTCCCCGGGCCCGCATACTGGTAAACGCCTCATGACCCGGCGTATCCAAGAATACTATCTTACGTCCATTAAGTTCCACTTCCGACGCCCCGATATGCTGGGTAATCAATCCTTGTTCGGTAGCCGCGACATTAGTATTGCGTATTTTGTCCAGCAGGCTGGTCTTACCATGGTCCACATGGCCCATCACCACCACCACCGGCGGTCGAAGCACCAGGTCTTCAGGTTTATCAACCGTCGCGGTCGAATATTTGGAAGCAATATCCTTGGACGCGGCAATATTTATCTCGTAATTGAACTCCAGCCCAATTAATATTATGGCATCTTCACTCAAGGTATCATTAATCGTCACCATTATGTTATGCTGCATCAACTTCTGGATAATCTGGTTGACCTTAACGCCTATTTTTTCCGATATTTCCTTGACCCGAACCGGCGGCTCCAGTGTTATTTTACGCTCTTCCTCGGTTTTTACCACCGGCTTGACCGGCGCCGGCGTAACCGGCCTGCCATAATGATGTGTTTTTAGGAAGAATGTCTTCTTGGGTGCGGTTTTAGCCCGGAGCTCCGCCTGTTTGGCGCTTATCTTGCCCTTGGCATCTTCGGTCACCACCTCTTTATCGTAATAATTTATTTCTGTCGAGCGTAGAGCCCGGATGTCTTTCTCTTCGGTTTTGGCTTCCTCAATAATTATCGGCGCTTGATCTTTCTTGGTTTCAGGTTCGTGTTTAACCTCAGGAATCTTTTTCGGCTCCGGTCGAGGCTGTTCAATCGGCTTTGCCGGTAACGTCTCTGCGTGGATCACCGTCGCTGGAGCGTGATGCGTCTTCGGTTCAACGAGCGGCGCTGCGCCGGGCTTTCGTGTTTTTTTCACCGGAGCCGCCTTCTTTTCCACCGGTTTCTTCTTTGGTTTTTCCTTGTCCTTCATTTTGGTCACTTGCTTTCTTCAACGGTTTTTCCGCTGTTTTCGGGATCACTCTTTACGGCTTCTTCGGCCTTATCAGGATTGTCCAGTTCCTCGGTCGACGCCACATCTATTTCCCAGCCAACCAGCTGAGATGCCAGCCTGATATTCTGGCCCCGCCGCCCGATAGCTAACGACAACTGGTCCGGCGCAACAAAAATCTTGGCCCGCCGGTTATCCGCGTCTATCTCGATGGCCCGGACTTCGGCCGGTTTCATGGCATTAGGAATAAAAACCTCCGGCTTTTCATCCCATTTTATAATATCTATTTTCTCGGTCGAAAGCTCCTCGACTATATTTTTAATCCGGTTTCCCCTTACCCCGACGCAAGCGCCAACCGGGTCTATTTTAGGGTTGGATGAATAAACCGCCAGCTTGGTCCGGAATCCGGCTTCGCGTGAAATTTCTTTTATCTCGATAGTCTTATCGGAGATCTCCGGTATTTCCAGCTCGAACAACCGCTTGACAAAATTAATATCGGCCCGGGAAAGTATTATCCTAACCTTGCTGCCCTGTTTCTTGACTTTCTGAATAACCGCTTTGACATGGTCACCCATCCTGTAAGTTTCTCCAGGTACCTGCTCTTTCTTAGGCAACACCGCTTCGGTTTTGCTTACGCTGGTAATGATATCACCACGGTCAAACCTCTGTACCGTACCGCTGACCATCTGGCCGACCCGGTTGTCGAAACTTAACTTAACCACATCGCTTTCCGCGTCTTTTATCATCTGGAGTATTACGTGCTTAGCGGTCTGGGCGATAATCCGGCCCAGCTCGTTGACTTCTATTTTCTCGCCCTTATCATCATGAGCCAATATCTGGCCGCTGGTCCGGTCTATTTTCACAACAATACCGTCCTGCCCGAACTGACTCTGGAAAGCCGACGAAAGAGCCTGCTCGATATCATTAAGAATGACCTCTTTGTCTATCCCCTTATCCCGGTGGATAGCGTCAATCAAACGAAGTATTTCACTGTCCATATATTATTCTATCAATTTGGCCTTGATATCCTTAATGATTATTTTATCATTGGGCTTAAGAATAAAACCAACTTTGCCCTGGGCCGATGTTCCATCCGGCACCGGTACTTTCTTAACCTCACCGTCGCCCTGTTTAAAAATCATCTCATTATCCTTAACAGTCACCGTAACCTTTTCCCATGAACTTCCGAATTTACGGGCCACCGGAATAGCCATGCTTGGCTCACCCGCTTTAAACCTAACTGCTATCGTCACCGCGCCTTGAACCATTTTAAAGTTCAGCTCCACGGTGTAATTTTGCCAGTCCGCTTGACCAGCCGCCGCAAATCCCAAACCGCTGGACTTATTTTCTATGACCAGTCCATCTGTCTCGATAAATAAATTACATCCGACGCTGTCCCAACCGGTTGTGGCTGAACCGTCATAAAGCACCTGCCAGTCGTAGCGCTTCTTCTGGTATTCCGCCTGAGCCTGGTTAATTTTAACTACAATCTTTTCTATATCCGACTTGGCATCGGGCCAATCTTTAAAAGTTTTGTTGCATTCAAATAAAGCCTCCTTGAACTGGTTTTTATCCATCAAGCCGCCGACATTGCTTTCCAACGATGCCAGCACATTTTCAACCTCTTTCTTCTGCGCTTTAACCACCTCGACCTTTAGCTTCTCTATTTCGTTCACCAACGCATCCGTATTCTTAATTACTTGAGCGTCTTCCCTAAGCTTATCATACTGCTTAATTATCCGGTCAAAATCCTTGGGATTGGACTCAAAATCACGCGTTGTCTCCCGAACCACCCGCAAAACATCCACTTTTTGCTTGACCTCGTCCTCCTTGGCGGCCAACTCCTTTTCGAACGGCGTTCCCTTGACATCGCTCTTCTTTTCCCTTATTTTCTTAAGGAGCGAACCATAATCCACTCCTACCGATTCCTCAAATTTGACAACATCTTTTATAACACTTTGAGCCTTCTGCTCACGAGCCTCTTTTTCCTCTTGCTCCTGTTTAACCTTAGCGATGCGCTTATTCTCCTCCAGCTCCTTTTGCTTCCTGGCCGACTGAGCCGACATAAATACGGCTATTAAAACTATGATAATGACTCCAGCAATTGCGCCGCCTAACATCATCATGGTTTTCTTTTTCTTGGCCGCCTGCTCTTCAGGCGACAGCTGTTTTACCCCCGGCCTCAAACGGCCGGATGCCAGCTTACTACCCGTTACCGGTTTAATCGCCGGCTTGGATGCCGGAGCTAATCTGCTTATCGGAGCTGTAGACCTAGGCGCCGGTTTTGGCTCAGGCGGATGCTCCATCATCGGTATCGGCTGGGTCGGCATCGACTCCGAATCCGGTATCTGAATAACGTTCATGCATGCCGGGCACTTAACCGTTCGTCCGACCAAGTTCTGCCTGACCTTTAACAACTTCTGGCAGCTCGGACAATTGAACGAAATAAGCTCCTGGTTTTGTTCCTGCCCCATAACCGTCTCCTTTACCTAACCTTGATATTAACCGCAACGGATTGTTCCTGCCCCTCGCGGATGATTTTCACTTCTACGTTATCCGGCCGATCCTTAACCTTGCCCAAAGCTCGAAGCATCATCTTGGGTGACTCAATCTTAAACTTGCCGATTTCCACGATAATATCTCCCTCGCGCAGTCCGGCCTCCGCCGCCGGCGAATCCGGCTCAACGCCCCTGATAAACGCGCCGTTGGGCTTCTGGATTTTTAACTCCTGCATAAACTTGTCCCTATTATCGTGATTATATGCCTTAGCTAATCGTTCATTGATTTCAGCCGTTACCGCTCCCAGATAAGGCCGACGCACCTGGCCGTCTCTAATCAGCAATTCCATAATCGCCTTGGCCCGGTTAATCGGTATAGAGTTACCGATACCCTGCCAGTTGCCGCCGGTCCGTGAAACAATAGAACTGTTAATGCCAACAACCTCGCCGCGCAGGTTAATCAAAGGACCGCCGGAGTTCCCCTGATTAATAGCCACGTCAGTCTGGATATGGCTTTCCAGTTCCATAATCGGGTCCTCGTCCTTTTCCATCTCGCGCAGTGCACTAACCACGCCCATAGTCAAACTATAGCCAACATTGAGCGGGTTACCGATAGCCACCACGAACTCACCGACTTCGACCTTGTTGGAATCTCCCAACACCGCTTGGGACAGGTCCGGCGGAGGGTTAGTAATCTGAACCACGGCCACATCGGACGGCCGCGGGTCAACGCCTACCACCTTGGCTTCAAGCTCACGTTCATCCTGAAGCACTACGGTAATCGACTCAGCCTCGGCCACCACGTGTTCGTTGGTCAGGACATAGCCTTTTTTCTTATCCACGATAAAACCGGTGCCGGTACTTTGTCCGGTCTTGCCATCGCGTTTAACAATGCAAAACAGTATGACCGTAGCCGGCGAAACCGCCCGGCCCACCGTCACGAACGACTTGGGCGTAAGCGTTCCCGAATCCGGCAGAGGCACGCTGGGCACAGCAACCTTCTTTTCCGGAGCCCCGGCCCCGGCCGGCTTGATAGCCTCAAACCAGATGCCAAACACCAACCCGGCCAGCAGCAGACCGAGAATAATTCCTCGAACCAACGACATAACACTGCTCCTTTGTTAAAATAAAAATTCTTGATTATGTTATATTAAAACATACACGATGTCAATAAAATACCTTAAGATTAAGAGAAAATAATCACAGCTCACAAATCCAGGCAGGCAGGAGAAAAGAAGCTCTATTTACAAACTATGGGCCAGGTCCGGCGTGAGAATATAATCAGAATTTAATCATGCGCTCGAAACCGCAGAGCTTCCAGGCCAGGGCGCTGATACGGGTGCACATCTGTTTCTGGGTGCGCGGGCATTTGGCGCAATCACTTGATTTGGCGTCATCAACATAACCGCGTATCTGGCAGTTCATAGCCATCAGGAAATAATCGTGGTTCTTAATGGCCTTTTCCATGCCTTTGTGAAACTTGGCATAATTCCTTCGAACGCCTTTACGAAGCAGTTTTATCACCGGAGTGTGGCAACAAGGCCGGTTCAGACAGATGAATTTAATACGGTCTTCAAACCCGGACATGGGTACGGGCGTCATGTACTTGCCGCATTCGGGGCATTTGACCTTGAATACTTTTTCGCTCATAGGTTTTTATTAATAGATAATCGCCCAACCGGTGTCAAGCTAATGGATGTTTCAGCCACGGTTCAGTAAGTGTCCATATCCCTGAGCCGCTGGTCGGTGATGCCGAAATGGTGGGCGATTTCGTGGCGGACGGTCCGGCGCACGATTTTCCTTATGGCCGCATCGTTCCGATAAAAACGCTCGATGTTCTTCTGAAAAATGGTTATCTTGTCGGGCAAAATCATACCGTAAAGATGGTCCCGATCGGACAACGGTACGCCTTCGTACAAGCCCAGCACCGATTTCCGCCCGGTCGGAACCTGCCGGACCGTGGGCCGATCGGCAATTACCACCTCGATATCCTTGAGATGACGGCGAAAAACCTTGGGCAGGTTCTTCAATGATTCCATTACCAGTTTTTTAAATTCATCTGGGTTCATTTTCAGTCATCTGTCAATCCATCCAGAATATCTAACCGGATTGTCCAATACGTTGGGTTATAACGCATACGAAAAAATAAGTCAAGCAAATATCCGGGCATAATAGTTTGACTTCCCGGATTGGACTGCTATAATCTGGCTTGAATTATTTATGAATGCCTTGCCTGATTCAGTCAAACGTTACGCCCGGAAACCGTTCGCCTTCCGGCCCGAATACGCCGCCCTGCTGGTCATTGATATGCAGAGGTTTTTCCTGGACAAATCCTCGCACGCTTACCTGCCGCTGGCCCGGCCGATTGTGCCGCGCATAAAACAGCTGGTAACAGCTTTCCGGGAACATAAACTGCCGGTCATCTTCACCCGCCACGCCCTGAAACAATCCGAAAACCCGGGCATCATGCAGGAATGGTGGCGCGATGTCATCAGGAACAAGAGCCGGTTCTCGCACATCATCAAAGAGCTCAAGGCGTTCCGTAACTGTGAGGTCATCAGGAAAACCCGTTACAGCGCCTTCCACGGCACAAAACTGGAGCAAATACTCAAGCAGCATAAAATCAACCAACTGGTCATTACCGGCGTGATGACGCACCTATGCTGCGAGACCACGGCGCGCGAGGCGTTCCTAAAGGATTACCGGGTGTTCTTCACCGCCGACGCCACGGCCAGCGAGAATATGGACCTGCACCTGTCCAGCCTTAAAACACTCAGCCACGGGTTTGCCGTGCCGGTCACTGCCAAAGAAATTATAAATACGCTAGAATGATTTACGATACCATCATCATCGGGGCCGGGCCGGCCGGAATAGCCGCGGCCATACAGCTGAAACGAAACGGACTCAACGCCCTGCTTATGGAAAAACATCAGGTGGGCGGGCTGATGCTCAATGCCAACCTGATAGAAAATTATCCCGGATTCGACAAAGGCATCACCGGAATTAAACTGGCAAACCAATTCTCGCGGCACCTGAAACAACTAAACATCAGGCCGGTGTTCCGTACCGCCAGAATAATCAAGCAAACAAACCAAGGATTTACGGTCGTCACCGACAAGGGCGTTTACAGGAGCCGGTCGCTGGTCATCGCCAGCGGCACAAAACCTAAACAGCTGGACATTACCGGCGAAACAGACGCCGCGCACAGAGAAAAGCTGTTCTACGAAATAAAGGACGTACCAACCGCCAATCGTAACAAATCGTTCATTGTCATCGGCGGCGGCGAGGCGGCATTCGATTACGCCCTGAACCTGGCTGGCCAAAGCAAATCCGTTGATATCGTCTTCCGCAACAACCAACCGCGGGCGCTGGCCCTGCTGATAACCCGGGCAAGGGCCAAAAAGAATATCAGGATATGGCCTAACATCAGTCCGGCCCGGATATTAGTTATCAAGAACAAAGCCGTGCTGGCCGGACACCGGGGCAAGCAGAATGTGGCACTGGTCAGCGACTGTATCCTGGCCGCCGTCGGCCGGTTACCCTGCCTGGATTTCCTTCCCGCCCGGCCGGGTAAAATTCTCAAGGCCAAAGGCTTATTCATTGCCGGCGACGTCCGGCGCGGTAATCACCGACAGGCAATCATCGCCGCCGGCGACGGACTGCTGGCCGCCATGCAAGTAATTGATTTCCATAGAAATAAATAAAATGATGAAAGTAATCTCTGAACAGGGCCGGCCGGAGCTGGCTATGGTTTATATCGGACGGATGCGCGACGGCTCGGACAAGCATCTGGTCGAGTTCGTGGAATCGGTCCAGCCGCCCATCCCGCGCCAGAGCAAGTGGGTCATCATCGTCTCCTCGCAGTTTGGCTGCCCCATCGGATGCCTGATGTGCGACGCCGGCCGTAAGTTCTCCGGCAACCTGACCGCGGACGAAATCCTGGCCCAGATTGATTATCTGGTCACCAAGTATTATCCGTCCGGCGCGGTGCCGGTGCCAAAGTTCAAGATACAATTCGCCCGGATGGGCGAACCGGCCCTCAACCCAGCCGTGCTCGATGTGCTGGAGCAACTGCCCAAACGTTATAAAGCCGAAGGCCTGATGCCCTGCGTCGCCACCGTCGCGCCGCAAGGCAGTGATGAGTTCTTCGAGCGGTTGATAGATATCAAGAATCGTTTATACAGCGGCGACAGATTCCAGCTGCAGTTTTCCATAAATACCACCGACCCGGCCAAGCGGCAGGAGCTTATGCCACATCCCAAATGGACGCTGGCCCAAATCGCCCAATACGGCCGCCGTTTCCACCGGCCGGGTGACCGCAAAATGACGCTCAACTTCGCCGTAGCCGAAGGCTATCCTGTCGACGCCGACATCATCCGCCAACATTTCAGCCCGGAGCAATTCCTGATTAAAATAACTCCGCTCAACCCCACCCGACAGGTGGCCAGCAATAAACTGGAAACATATATCCAGCCAAACAGCATCGGACAGAATAACCAACTGGTCAGCCGGTTCAAGAAACTCGGCTACGATACTATTCTCAGCATCGGCGAGCAGGAAGAAAACCAGATCGGCAGTAATTGCGGCGAGTTCGTGAGCGTGTTGCAGGACAAATCAGCGCTGACTGCGCCGATGTAAACATACGCCTTAGTAGTTCGGGAAACGAAAAATAAAGGTAAGTATGAAAAGATATCTTGTTATTTTTATTATTCCAACATTATTACTTGGAACAGCCTATTTACTGCGGGGAATCATTCCTGACAAGCTGATTTGCCTATCGTTGCTCATTATAGTCATCGGAGTAACAGCTTACTTTGCATATGGAGCATTTTTCTTAGATTCAGGGGAAGAAATTTACAAACAGGCACTGCAATCCCGTTTACAAAGATCTCTTATTAATCCTTTTTATGTTTTGTCTCAATCTGATTATGTATTACGATATAAACTACAATGGGCGGGTATGTTAATTTTCCTGATAATTATTCTCATATTTGTATTAATGAATTGGTAATCCCAGGCGCCAGACATAAACCATCTTAATCCGTGTTCATCCGTGGCTAAATAGCGTATCTGCTACTCTGCGGATTTGAGTGTCTGCAGTTTGCGTGACAATGTTCTTATCAATTCCGGTAATCCCGTCTTCTTTACGGCCGAAATAGTCAGGAACTTCTTAGGCAGTTTGGCCCGGTATTTCTTGATATTGGCCTCGGCTCCGGGCAGGTCTATCTTGTTCAACACCAGTATTTCCGGCTTCTTAGCCAGCGTCGGGCTGTATTCCTTGAGCTCTTCGCGTATGGTCTTGTAAGCCGCATCCAGCGGAGTGGTCGCGTCGATGATGTGCAGGACTATACGGGTGCGCTCGATATGCTTGAGGAACTTATCACCCAACCCCTTGCCCAGATGAGCGCCTTCTATCAACCCGGGCAGGTCGGCTACTACGAAGGTGCGGTCTTCGGTCACCGCCACTACGCCCAGCGACGGCTCCAGCGTGGTAAAGGGATAATCGGCAATCTTGGGCCGGGCGTCGGAAACACGGGAAAGCACCGTTGATTTGCCGGCGTTGGGCAGGCCGACCAACCCGACATCGGCGATGAGTTTCAGTTCCAAATAAAGCCAGCGCTCCTCGCCGGGCGCGCCGGTCTCGGCGTTGCGCGGCGTCTGGTTTATGGCGTTGGCAAAGACCTTGTTGCCCCGTCCGCCCCGTCCGCCTTTGACCACGATGAACTCGTCTTTGGCGTCCTTGAGGTCTTTGAGAATATTCCTGTTGGCCCGGTCGCGGACAACAGTGCCCAAAGGAACTTCAACAACCCGGTCCGCGCCGTTCTTGCCGATGCAGTTATTGGAGCCGCCCGGCTGTCCGGCCTGAGCCAGGATGCGCTCGTGATGAGCCAGGTGGTAGAGCGTGTTCATATGCGGATTGGCACGGATAATGACATCGCCGCCCCAACCGCCGTTACCGCCGTCCGGGCCGCCTTTGGGTATGTATTTCTCGCGCCAAAAGCTGACTATGCCCGCGCCGCCATCGCCGGCCTTGACAAATATTTCTACTTCGTCTTTAAACATATAATTTAATAGTACGCAGATTCACGCACTTGGGCTGTTGGAGCAAAGCGACTTATCCCGATACATCGGGATGCCACTCCGCGAACACAACGCACAGCCCAGTATACCTGGCAGATAATTCGCAAAGTTTATCCCGCTTTTGGCGGGGCTCAAACTGCCAGCGTACTGATAACCACGGATAGTTTATTTAATAGAATATTTTTATAATTACAAGCTAATCCTGTAAATCTTAGTTGCCCATAGGGTGGTAAGATTGTTATTTGCTGGTGCGGCGGAGTATTTCGACGCTCATCACCGTGCTTAGGACCGGCGTGACGTAGTCGCGGATGTAGCGGGAAACATCGGCAATCGGCTTGGCCGAAACATAAACTATATCGTTCGGATACATAACGATGTCGTTGCGCATATTGCCGGCCAGGATTTCGCTGATATCGACCATAACCACCTCGGGCTTGTCCAGGACATCGCCCCGGATGACCAGCAGGTTGCCCTTGCTGGAATCTCGGGTCAGGCCGCCGGCCTCGCCCAGCACCTGCATCAGCGAAATGGTGCCGGTCAGCTTGTAAACCCCGGGCTTGCCCACCTCTCCCAGGACAATCACCGGCTGGCCGGAGAACTTCTTTATGGCCACGGTCACCTGCGGCGCCAGGATGTATTCAGCCAGCCGCTGGGTGATTTCGTCGTCTATCTGGGTTAGGGTCTTGCCGGCCGCCTTGATGTCGCCGGCCAGGAACATTGATATCTTGCCGTCCGGGCGGACTATCAGGTCACCGGAAATATCGGCGTTCTGCCAGACGAATACCTGGATGACATCGTCAACCGCGATGGAATAGTCTATCTTGTCCAGCGACCGGGCCTCTATGGCCGAAGGCCTGATGCTGGGCGGATAGGCGCCGGACTGGTTCTGGACGCAGCTGAAACACAACAGCGCCGATAAAACTGCGGTAAATATGATTATTCCGGACTTCATCTTATGTTTTCCTTGATTACGAGGATTATATATTATATCGTCTTTAACGAAACCAAGCACTAATAATTCAGACAGCGCGACAAATGGAACAAATCATCAAAACTGTCCGGGAAACTATCGGACAACACCGGCTCCTGTCCGGCGGCGATACCGTCATCATCGGCGTTTCCGGCGGTCCCGATTCGGTCGGCCTAACGGTGCTGCTGGACCGGCTCAACCGCTATTACGGGCATAAATGGCAGTTGGTCATCGCCCATCTCAACCACCAGATACGCGGTAAAGCGGCCGACGCCGACGAACGTTTTGTCCGCCAATTGGCCGCCAAGCTGGGACTGCCCTTTTATTCGAGCAAGCGCGACATCCCGGCGCTCAGCCAACGGCACAAGCTCTCGCTCGAAGAAACCGCCCGCAACGAGCGCTACGAGTTCCTGTCCCGGCTGGCCGGGAAACTCAAGCATAATAAACGCGTACCCAAAATCGCCACCGGCCATACGCTCGACGACCAGGCCGAAACGGTCCTATTCCGCATCATCCGCGGCACCGGCATCAAGGGACTGCGCGGCATACTGCCGGCGCGCAACCTGCTGCCCGGCCGGCCGTTCCGGCTCATCCGCCCGCTCATCGAGCTGACCCACAAAGATATAACCGATTTCCTCAAAGCCCATGGCTTCGGGTATCGCTCCGATAAATCCAACTTCGACCGGAAGATACTGCGCAACCGCATCCGGCACCAGCTGATGCCGCTGTTAAACGATTACAACCCCGGCGTGGCGCGCCACCTGGTCCAGCTCGGGCAGGCGGCCGGGGAATACGAAGCCGTCGTCTCCAAACTGGCTGAGACGCTCTGCCCCAAAGGCCGGAAATGGCTGTCCCTGGCCGAACTCAGAAACCAACCCCAACCGGTCCAGCAGATGATGATCAACCATCTGCTGAAAAACGCCGGGTGCAACCTCAAGCACATAGTCCGGGCCAATTACGAAGCGCTCATCGGCTTGGCCTCATCGTGCCGGAAGACTAATGAAGTGCATTTGTCCGGCGGCGTCATCGGACGGATTGCTAACGGCCGGCTGACAATAACAAAGAAAACATAACCATTAGCCACGGATGGACACAGATGAACACGAATAACTTATTATTAAAAAGAAATATCCTCCTTAAATAAAAAGGTTAAATTATGGGGTCTTACAAAAAAATAGTACTAAATGAAAAAGCCTTGGAATTTATTACTAGCGTACTATATGATTTAGCAAATATCAAAAACTATGGGAATGGCAAGAATGACCCAGTAAAATTTGAGGGAAAAATCTTAGCAAAACTCATTTCAGATTCAGTCAATTTAAAGCAAGGAACAATATATACCATACTGCCAGGAGGTACTTCACTCGATCAGGTTTACAGTTTTGAATACGGCGGAGTACTTCCTCAACTCAATAAAGAACAAGATATAATAATGCACATAAAGGGTTTAAAAATACCTAGACCTGATAATTTTATCCAGCTATATTCAATTATTGAAGAATATCTCAAGAAAGACGAGGAAAATATTTGTATCTTTATAGATGCAATGCGCAATGCAGATGATAAAGGCTCCTTAAAGGAAAGAACAGATTCCTTTACCTTCCAGAATAATATCTATCGGTATATAACCCCTACTAATGCCGAAGAAAATAAAATAGAAACGATGGTAAAGGCGTTTGGCAGTGGATGGCGAGCATTTACAGGAATATTAACCAAGGCTGACAAGATAGATACGCCTCCATTCAATAAAATGGAAATAACCTTAAAAAAATTGGAAATCCTCGCTAAAAATACCTCTAAGATTATTATTAACGCGTACGATGGAGAAGGATTCCTAATATGGGAAAAAGTGGATTAGCTGATAAGGGCGGCGCCAAGTAGCCACCCAAGTTAGTGTTTATCCGTGTGCATCCGTGGCCATAATTAACTCAGTGTTTTCAGTGCTCTCAGTGGTTAGTGGCAGTCAGTGCTTATTAGTATTAATCTGTGTAATCTGTGGCTAATATGAATGAAATCTCCCCGGAAGAACTAAAAACCCACTACCAGCTGGAA
This sequence comes from Candidatus Brocadiia bacterium, assembly GCA_041658285.1. Classification (NCBI taxonomy): domain Bacteria; kingdom Pseudomonadati; phylum Planctomycetota; class Candidatus Brocadiia; species Candidatus Brocadiia bacterium. The sequence continues at coordinate 30,150 of JBBAAP010000006.1, read as the reverse complement.
AAGCGGCTGGCTGAATCCATAAAGAAGGCCGACCGGCCGGCCCGTCCCGTGCTGTACAAACAGGCCTATGACCAGCTCTTCCGCGATATCCCCCACCTGCGGGCCGTGTCGCAGAAGAACGATATTGAGCAATGGAGCAAACCATCGCCCCAGCTCAAATGGCTCAAGCCCTTCCTGACTCCGGAAACGGTCTTCCTCGAGGTCGGGGCCGGGAACTGCAAGCTATGTTTCGAGGTGGCCGGCCGGGTCAGGCAGGTCTATGCCATCGAGGCCTCGGCCGAAATCGCCTTGCACCCCAAATATCCGGACAACCTCCGGCTGATAATCTCCGACGCCACCAAGTTAGACGTGCCCGACGGCTCGGTGGACGTCATCTTCAGCCGGCACCTGATTGAGCATCTGCATCCCGAAGACGGGCTGGCCCATTTGCAGGCGGCCTGCCGGGCATTGAAATCCGGCGGAGTTTACATCTGCACCACACCCAACCGCATCTTCGGCCCGCACGACGCCTCGAGGGGATTCGACGCCGAGGCCACCGGACTGCACCTCAAGGAATATTCCTACGGCGAACTGGCCGGGATAATGAGGCAAGCCGCATTCAGCCGTGTCAAAGCGCATTGCAAGGTAGCCGGAATGGTGATGCTCTGGCCGTTGTGGCTATACAGGTTGAGCGAAGCCTGGGTCGGGCTGATGCCCAAGGGGTTCCGGCGGGTGCTGGCCGGGCCCATCGGATACCGGTGGCTGAATACTATTCGCCTGGTGGCCTGGAAATAATATATTCCCTTGACAAATTATACTTATGGGCTTAGAATCTTAATTAAGATATCTTCTTTCCTAAAATAACTCCGAATAAGAGGAGGCCAGTATGCGCAGCAATTCTATATTGAAAATAGCCACAGTTATTATGTTTGTTGCTTATATCACCGCATTTAATTATGGCGGTTGTGGTGACATTGGTGGCTCAAGCGGCAGTAGTGGCATACCAACACCGACCCCAACTGCACCTGCTCAGGTAACCTCACCAACACCGGATGATAGCGCAACTAATGTGATAACGACTACTCAAGTCTCTTGGGCTTCTGTCAGTGGCGCAACCTCTTATGATGTCTTTTTCGGTACAACTTCTCCCGGGGTATTTGTCGGCAATCAGTCCGATACAAATTATAACCCCGGTACTGCTCTCTTTTATAATACGACCTATTACTGGCGGATAGATTCCAAAAATAGTGCTGGGACAACTACCGGTAATGTCTGGACCTTTATCACGCAAATAGCACCGTCTGCACAGGCAACCTCGCCAAGCCCGGCTAATAGTACAACTAATGCACATATTAATCAACAGTTAGGTTGGGCCTCGGCCAGCGGCGCAATCTCTTATGATGTATATTTCGGACTGACCGCTACCGGGTGGTCGCCGGTTACGAATATAATTACTACGGTTTATAATCCAGGCACGTTGAACACCAGTACCATCTATTACTGGCGGATAGATTCCAAGACTAGCGTCGGTACCACGACAGGCAGTGTCTGGAGTTTTACTACTCAATTAGCTCCTGCACAGGCAACCTCACCAACACCGGTTAATGGTGCAATCAATGTAATAACCACTACTCAACTTTCCTGGGCATCGGCCAGTGGTGCAACAAGTTATGATGTCTTTTTCGGCATCACAACTACCGGGTGGGCTCCTATTACAAATACAACTGGAACAAGTTATAATCCAGGAACACTTTCTAATAACACCACTTATTACTGGCGGATTGACTCCAAGAATTTCGATGGTACCACTACTGGTAATGTCTGGAGTCTTACAACAATAGACGTGCCCCCTTACTGGACCCAAAGAATACCTACTGGGACTTCTCCATTGGCACGATACCAACATGCGATAGCATATGACTCAGTCCGGGGTATTACGGTTATTTTCGGCGGGGAAACCGGCGTTTCTAACAACTTTATTCTTAACAACGAGACCTGGGAATGGGATGGAACAAACTGGTCACAGAGAACACCTGTGACTTCTCCATCGGCACGACGTAATCATGCAATGGCATACGATTCAGTCCGGGGTGTTACGGTTCTCTTCGGTGGGGAAACCAACAATGGTATTAACCACGAGACCTGGGAATGGGATGGAACGAACTGGACCCTGAGAACACCTGTAATTTATCCATCGGCACGATACTGTCATGGGATGACATATGACTCGGCCAGAGGTGTTACGGTTCTCTTCGGCGGGTATGTCAGCGGTATTAACAACCAGACATGGGAATGGGATGGGACAAATTGGACCCAGAGAACACCTGTGACTTCTCCATCGGCACGATACATCCATGCGATGGCATATGACTCAGCCCAGGGTGTTACGGTTCTATTCGGCGGGTCTGGTGGCAGCGGCGGGGAGGTTCTTAACAACGAGACCTGGAAATGGAATGGAACGAATTGGACCCAAAGAACGTCTGTAACTTCTCCATCGGCACGACACGGTCATAGGATGGCATATGACTCAGCTCGGGGTGTTACAGTTCTCTTCGGCGGATGGAACGGCAGCGTTTATAATTACGAGACGTGGGAATGGGATGGGACGAACTGGACCCTGAGAAGAATGCTTGTGATTTATCCATCGGCACGATCCTCCCATGCGATGGCATATGACTCAGTCCGGAATGTTACTGTTCTCTTCGGCGGGTGGGTTACCAGCGCTTGTAACAACGAGACCTGGGAACGATAATTCGGGGAACAGCATACTGAATTAAGATAAGTAAGACATCCCCGGAATTAAACTCTATGGGCTGATGGAGAAAGAAATAGAGCTTATAAAGGGGAGTTTGAAATGACAATAAAAGAATTAATTGAACAGTTAAATCGGATAAAAGATAGAGTCCAAAGCAATCCTAAACAAAATTATAGTTGGCTTTATGAGAAAGAGTTTCAACAAGAATATTCTATTGGGAACATCAAAAATCTTGCGGAACATGAGCTTGACATCCAAGCATTAATACGTTACTTAGGGAGTTTTCGAGACCATTTGAAAAATGAGGTGAAATCATTAGGCAAAAACCCTCAAATTGTTGAAGCTAAAGTGAAGAAGGATAAAACATTATGCATTATTATTGACTTAGACAATTGGTTAAAGCACGGGGAATTGAAACGGTCAAGAAGTGGATTATTTCCTAAATTAGAAAGACCGGGAATTACTGCTGAACAAAAAGATATAGAGTATATAACCATTCAAGGAAATAAAATACACTCTCAATTAAAAGATACTAATTTGATAAAACCATCAACTTTGGTACTTTCAAATAATGGAGTAGAATTAGGAAAAGCTGAAGATATAGCACTTAAAGCGATTGATTCGTGGTTGATAATTTGTCAAGAATTCGTGCTCTTGTAGGTACTTGGGGACAGTCCCTGCCCGGGGAAACCCAGTAATTATCCCTGACGGGAGGCTTCGCTCAGCCTATTACTGGGCATCATTTCCCAAAAATAGCTCTTTTTTCACCCCAATTCCTTATTTAATTCGTTTCCAGACAGGGGGGGGTATACTCCCCCATACCATACCCCCTCCCCCCGGATAGTATATACCCTGCGAGATGACCCCACATACCCTGTGATGCCATCCCACATACCCTGTGATGCCACCCCATATACCCTGCAATGCCACCCCACATACCCTGTGATGCCTACCCATATACCCTGCAATGCCACCCCACATACCCTGTGATGCCTACCCATATACCCTTGCAATGCCACCCCATATACCCTGCACCTCCACCCCACATACCCTGCGATGCCACCCCATATACCCTGCACCTCCACCCCACATACCCTGCGATGCCACCCCATATACCCTGCGATGCCACCCCATATACCCTGTGATGCCTACCCATATACCCTGTGATGCCTACCCATATACCCTGCAATGCCACCCCATATACCCTGCAAGATGACCCCATATACTCTGTGATGCCATCCTATATACCCTGATACTATACCCTATATGCTCTGATACTATATCTCATATACCATAATACTATCCCCCATATACCCTGATACTATATCCCATATACCCTGATACTATATCCTATATACTCTGATACTATATCCTATATACTCTGATACTATATCCTATATACTCTGATACTATACCTCATATACTCTGATACTATATCCCATATACCCTGATACTATACCTCATACACCCTGATACTATACCTCATATACTCTAATACTATATCCTATATACTCTGATAATATACCTCATACGCCCTGATACTATACCTCATATACTCTGATACTATATTCCATATACTCTGATACTATATCTCATATGCTCTGATACTATATCTTATATACCTTATAATTAACTGGAGGGGCTAAAACTATGGGAAAACTTTAATGGTGTGCTTATTTTGCCTGATTCTTCAGCCAATCGGGCGAGCGTTCGGTAGGTGCTTCGATGACCACGATTTATTTTGCCACAGATTACACGGATTTTTGGTTAGTGTGTGAAAAATCAAGCCACGAATAAACTCGAATGGACCTATCTGCGTTCCGAATGCTTTCGGGACAGGCAGGCACTAATAATTCTCTTGGTCTCCTGGGTTCCTTATTTGTAGCTACGGATAAACACTAAGACCCGCGATATTTTTATTTAGGCAACTGCTTGAGCATCATCTCGGCCGTCCCGGCCATGGGGTCGTCGGGATAGTAGGCGGATATCTGCTTGAGCTTCAGCTTGGCCGTGGCCATATCGCCCTTCATCATCGCCTCCTGGACCTGCTTGAACAGTTCGGCGGCGGTCTCGGTCGGCTTGGGCACGTCGCCGGAAACCTTGGGCGCGGCGAAAATATCGTCGGCTATCTTGACGTTGACCTTGACGTCGGAATAGGTGATGATGATGTGCTTCATATTTTCGGGAACGGCTTTGCCGTCCAGCGTCATTTCCATCTTGGCCGGAACTGCGAATTTGTCGGCCGTGGTATAGGTGTTGGTTATGGTGGTGGTGTTGCCGGGGACGGACGTTACCATCCTGAAAATCAGCCCGTCTTTGTATTCGAAATCGCTGGTGCTCTCGGCTTCGTCGGCCTTGACCTTCATCTGGCGGACGACCCAGTCTTTGGTATCGACGAATATAACCAACTTGGTAAACTCCAGTTTCTTGTCCTTGAGCGGCACAAATGTCAGCTGGGAAACCTTGACCCCGTTGAGGGTGGCCGCTTCGCAGGTGCCGGCCACGTTTTCCTTGGTGAGTTTGTAGGTGGCGCTGGGTTTTTCGGAGCACAATCCGTTTGTTTTGACAAAAGAGCCTATCATCTGCTGGGCGATAATGGCGTTGGGACCGGCACCTTCGACCTTGGTCTTAAGCCCTTTGCCCTTGGCATAGTAGATCGTGGCCGGAGCGTCCGGCGCGGCCGAGGAAACGGCCTTGGCCGTCAGTGTGTCCAAGCCGGGTTTTTCCAGCCCGACATAATTCTTTTCCAACTGTTCCAATACGGCGAATGCATCGTCTGCGGCCAGGGCGTAACCGGCGAACAGGCCGACCAACACCAGCGTTGCGCTTAAGATTGACAGGTTTCTTTTCATAATGGCGTACTCCTTTTTGTCAAACGCCTTTCATTTTATTCACATCCCTGAAAGGATAAGGATGGTTCGTTAAACGGTTACTATAGAAAAAACTCCGGTTCTGTCAAGGGAAATATCCGGCTTAAGTAAAGTTATTTGGCCGGTTCCCAAATGAACTTGCCGACCTTATCTATGTAACCACAATTGTTGCCGATAAAAACCTTGGCCAGGCCGCCGGAAAATGCCTCTGCCCCGTCGAATATTGGTTCAATCACTACCTTGCCGGTTTTGTCTATATAGCCGTACTTGCCATGCTCCGCTCCGCCGTCGGGGATGACCGCGGCCAGGCCTTCGGAAAACTCACCGGCCAAGTCAAACTGCGGTTTTATGACCAGCTGGCCGGTCTTGTCTATATAACCCTCCTTGGTGTCTGGGTCATTGTTGAGCCGGACCGGCGCCAGTCCGGAATTAAACACGCCGGCTGAAGCGAATGCGGGCTTTATCACAAACTGGCCGGCCTTGTCTATGTAACCGAACTGGGTCTGACCGCAGACCCGGGCCGGAGCCAGCCCTTCGAAGAACCGGTCCACGCCGTCGAACTGTTCCTTGATGACGATTTTACCGGTCCGGTCGATGAACCCCCAGTCTTCGGTCATCATAATCGGAGCCAACCCTTCGGAGAAAGACATGGCGCCGCGGAATTGTGGCTCAATCACTACCTTGCCGGTTTTGTCTATGTAACCGACCAGCCCGTTTATCTGGACCGGAGCCAGGCCTTCTTTGAAATCATAGCCGGCCTCAAACCGGGGTTCAATCACGACCTTGCCTGTGCTATCTATGTAACCGATTTTCTGGGCGCCATCTTTGGTCATCATTACGGCGGCCATGCCGTCTGAAAAACCGGCCGCATAGTCAAACATCGGCTCAATCACTATCTTGCCGGTCTTGTCCATATAACCGTACTTGCCGTTCTGCGGCACCGGGAACAGGTGTACCTCCTCAGAAGTTTTATCAGGTTTGGCAATTGCCGGAGCCAGTCCTTGTATCTTTTGGCCGTTGGCCGGATTGAGATAATATTTAGCGTTGTTCTCATTGATAACCACCAACCTGCCGTCTTCTATGGACAGAGAAGTAATGTATACCATCTGGACATCCTTTTCCAGCATGGGCTTCATCTCTACATCATAGACCTTTGTCTCCCAGAGTTTCTTGCCGGAGCTAACGTCCCAGGCCTCGACATAGCCCATTTTGCCGTGCGGCGCAGTGTATTTAACCCCATTGTGTATGATGGGCGCGACATCCTTCGGCCCAACGCGCTTGGCCTGGGCTAAGCCGATAAAAATCAGTGTCAGGAACAGGGCAACCATTATTGAATGCTTCATTTTACTCCTCCTATAATTAAACTCATTAAGGCATTTGACTCAGGAATGTCAATGAATTTGGTTGCGGTGACACGAATAAACACGAATAATTTAATAGTATGGCAGTTTGAGTGTAACGAATTATCCCTAGACCCTGAGGGGTCTTAGGACAAGCCCGCAGGCTATCCCGCTTATAGGGACAAGAACCCGTACGGGCTGCCAACTATACTGGGCTGATAACTCACCTGCTACAGGCAGGTTCTAACAGCCCAAGTATAAGGAGTCCAGGAGAACAGGAAGAATTTCTTGGTTTCCTGGGTTCCTTATAATCGACTTTAATCCGTGGGAATCTTTTCGAATTATCTTGTCTTGCCTAATCCAAGTGATATAATTCACAGCGTGTCTGTGTCTTATTACCGCTTCGCACCAGAAAGGAGCTCATATGAAGAGCAAGGCGCCCACCCAAGAGGAAATCCAGGTTATGCTTAATAGAGCCAAACAACCCGGCGAGGATGCGATGTTACTGCACCCTTTCTATAAAGGGAAAATCGGCATCACACCCAAGGCCTGCATCAGGAGTAACGACGATTTCAGCATCTGGTACACGCCCGGCGTGGCCAAGCCGTGCATGGACATCTTCGCCCATCCGGAAAAGGTCTACGAACACACCAACAAGGGCAACTTCGTGGCCGTGGTCTCGGACGGCACACGGGTGCTGGGGCTGGGCGATATCGGGCCCGAAGCCGGCCTGCCGGTGATGGAGGGCAAAGCACTCATATTCAAATATCTGGGCGGCGTGGACGCGTTCCCGATCATGCTGAATACCAAGGACCCCGAGGAAATCATCAAGACGGTCAAGTACCTGGAACCAACCTTCGGCGGCATCAACCTGGAAGACCTGTCCCAGCCCAAATGCTTCGAAATCCTGGCCAGACTGCGGGCCGAGATGAACATCCCGGTCTGGCACGACGACCAGCAGGGAACAGCAGCCGTGACGGTGGCCGGGCTGATCAACGCCCTGAAAGTGCAGGGCAAAAAGATGGGCAACGTCAAAATCGCCATGGTCGGCGCGGGCGCGGCCAATATCGCCATTTCCAGGATGATTATCAAGGCCGGAGCCGACCCCAAGAAGATTATCATGGTCGACAGCAAGGGCACTCTCCATAAGGGCCGGACCGAGCTCAAGGAAAAGTTCAAGGAGAAATGGGACATGTGCCTGAAGAGCAACGGTGCCAACGTGGTCGGCGGCATACCAGAAGCCATGAAGGGCGCCGAGGTGCTGCTGGCCCTGTCCAAGCCCGGGCCGGGAACCATCAAGAAGGAATGGATAAGCCTTATGGCCAAGGACTCCATCGTGTTTGTCTGTGCCAACCCGATACCGGAAATCTGGCCATGGGAAGCCAAAGAAGCCGGCGCGGCCATCGTGGCCACAGGCCGTTCCGATTTCCCCAACCAGGTCAATAATTCGCTGGGATTCCCGGGCATATTCCGCGGCGCGCTGGACGTCCGGGCCAAAACCATCACCGACGAGATGTGCATCGCGGCGGCCGAATCGCTGGCCAAGTACGCCGAGAAGATAGGCATCAGCGAGGATTACCTGATTCCGACCATGGATAAATGGGGCGTCTACGCCGAGGAAGCCGTGGCCGTCGGGATGAAGGCCATCGAACAGGGCGTGGCCCGGCTGAAGATTTCGGAAAAGGAACTGCGCCAGATAGCCACCGAGACCATCACCAAGGCGCATAATACCACGGACCTGCTGATGAAGGAAGGCGTCATCGCCTTGCCCAAGGGTTCCAAACCCAAGAAATAACCTGTCCTAAAAAGAAAGAGGGGCGATAATAACATCGCCCCTCTTTTATTTCACCGTGAATAAACACGGATTGAGCAAATTAGCGCGTATCCGGGTTACGCATCCGTTTTCGGCAATTCTCTATCCATCTAATAATCTTGGCGCGATCCGAAGCATCTGCCGGAATTAATTCTAAATACCGGGAATAATAGAATATGGCCTTGGTCGGGTTGTCGTAATAATCATCATAGATAACCCCTAAATTATAGCAAAGCGCGGCATCATTTGGATTGCGGTCGAACTCGGCTTCGTAGGTTTGGACATCTTTGGCCATCTGCCTCCGCGAGGCTTCGGCTTGTTCGGGGGGCAAGCCGACATGCTGTCCGATATTGATTCTGCAGGCAACTCCCCCCCCGCATATTAATGCGGTTAATATGATTGCCAGCATGAACCGAAGCCGAAGATGTTGATTCATAGACTGATTATGGGATGATTTCCATCGGTTGTCAATAGATTTTGTTAGCCACGAAATAATTTTCCCAATCCCACTCGCTGTGCTCGGGACCCCGCTATGCGGGATAAGTCGCTGATAACGGCTAAAGCCTAACAGCGACTAATAAGGTGGCAGTACGTCGTTGCACTCCTACTGCCACTAATCCATAAATACGCGGTGCCAGGTTTCCAGCACCAGCAAAGCCCAGAGACGCGGGGTGTGGTCGTATTTGCCGCTGGCGTGGGAGTTAATCAGGTTCTCGACGGCTTCCCGTCGGAAGTATCCCCTCTTGATGCTTCGCTCGGACAGGATGATGTCCTTGAGATAATCCTTGAGCGAGGTCCGAAACCAGTTACCGATAGGAATGCCGAAACCCATCTTTCCGCGGGAAAGAATCTCGTCCGGCAGGAATCCTTTGAGCGCTTTCTTGAGTATGTATTTGGTGGTCAGCCCTTTTATCTTCAGCCCGGCCGGTATGGACGCGCTCAACTCCAGGAGCTTATGGTCAAGGAACGGCGAACGCCCTTCCAACGAGTTGGCCATGGTGGCAATGTCCATTTTGACCAGCAGGTCTTCGGGCAGGTAGGTGTTGATATCAGCATACAAAACCCGGTCGATGATGTTGTCGGCCGGAGACTGATTGATGCAGTTTAGCAGGTAATTCTCTGCCGGAGCACCCTTTGTCCGATTGGAGAAGTCATCCGAATAGAGACTGTGCCTGGCTGCATCATTAAAGCAGGCGCACCAGGAAAGATACCTTTGGGCTTCGGTCAGTCCGGCCGCTTCGGTAAACCTTTTGAGCCGGCCGGAAATGGTGCGGGGCTTGTAGCCAGGGAAAACAGTATTAAGCAAATTATTGAACGGCTTGCCGGCCAGCCGGTAGAGCGGCATTGAAGCCAGCTTATGCGCCAGGTAGCGCTGGTATCCGGCGAAGTTCTCGTCGCCGCCGTCGCCGTTGAGCGCCACGGTCACGTGCTTGCGCGTCTCGCGGGCCACGTAGTAAGTCGGCAGCATCGAGGAATCGGCATAAGGCTCGCTATAATGCCAGACCAGTTTAGGCAGGATTTCGATAACATCAGGCCGGACGATAAACTCGTGATGCTCAGTATTGAAATGTTCGGCCACGGCCCGGGCGTAAGCCAGTTCGGAAAAATCCTTTTCCTCGAAACCGATGGAAAAAGTCTTGACCGGTTTGCTGGAATGCCTGGCCATCAGGCCGACCACGGCCGAGGAATCGATGCCGCCAGAAAGCAGAGCGCCCAGCGGCACGTCGCTTATCATCCGTATCCGGGTGGACTCTTCCAGAAGCTCCATAATCCGGGCTGAGTATTCGGCTTCGCTCAGTTCCAACTTATGGCGGTAATCCAACTGCCAGTATTTGCCGGTGGTGATATTGCCAGCGGCATCACAGACCAGCCAGGAGGCCGGCGGTAATTTCTTAATGCCTTTAAAGACGCTCATCGGCGCCGGGATATAACCATAGGTCAAATAGTGGTCCAGCGCGCTGACGTCAATATCCTTTTTTATTTCCGGGTTGGCCAAAATGGATTTGAGTTCGGAACCAAATATAAGATATTTGGAGCCGTGCGCGTATAAAAGCGGTTTCTTGCCGACACGGTCCCGGGCCAGGAAGAGCTGTTGCTTTTTATTATCCCAGAGTGCGAAAGCGAACATGCCCCGGAGATGCTTGAGGCAGTCAGTGCCGTATTCTTCGTAGAGATGAACGATAGTCTCGGTGTCGGTCTTGGTGTAGAAACGATGGCCTTTGGCCTGGAGCTCGGCCCGGAGCTGGTCAAAATTGTATATCTCGCCGTTGAGGACGAGCCAGATGGTCTTGTCTTCGTTATGGATGGGCTGGTCGCCGGTCTGCAGGTCGATGATGGCCAGTCGCCTGATACCCAACCCGGCCCGTGTTCCGTTGGCGGACAGATAAACGCCTTCGCTGTCCGGCCCGCGGTGACGGATAAGGCCACACATCTTGCGGACCAATTCCTCGGGCACCGGAGAACCGTCAAAGTTGACTCTGCCGCAGATACCGCACATAAATCAGCCTTTTCTGTTTATCAAATGGTCATAGAGTTCTTCAATCAGGCGTACGGACTGCTCTATAGTAAATCGCTCCTGGAATACGGTCACGGCTTTCCGGGAAAATTCGGATGACCTGTTCCGGTCCTTAAGCAAGGCGATAATGGCTCCGGCCAGCTTGTCCGGGTCTTCCGGCGGAACCAGCAGTCCGGTAACTCCGTCCTGAACTATTTCCGGCGTGCCACCAGCAGCCGTAGCCACCACCGGAACGCCAGCGGCCATGGCTTCAATAACTACGTTGGGACAGCCTTCATAAGAAGAAGATAATGCTAACAAAGTGGAAGATTTGAGAATGGCCGGGATATCGTTCCTGACCCCGGCGAATATGACGGAGCTTGACAGGCCTTTGTCATTGGCCAGTTTCTTCAGTTCGGCCTCGAGCGGGCCGTCGCCCACGACCAGGAAGGCGGCGTTAGGAACCTCTTTCAGCACCGCCGGAACGGCTCTGATGAAAACATCAACCCTTTTCTCCAAGCGCAGTTTACTGATGTTAGTGACCAGATATCTGTCCGGCCGAATATTGAATTCCTTGCGGATATCCTGTTTAACGGAATCGGCCGCGTAGTCCCGGCTGTTTTTACCGTTGTAGATGACTGTGGTTTTAGCCGGCGAAACGCCGTTTTGGGACAGATGTTTCCTCACGGCCATGGAATTTGCGATAACCGCGTCGGTTACGTGATCGAACCACCTGTTGACCAGCGGGGAGAACCATTTTTTCATGGTAGTATTCTCAGAACAAACAGTCAGCGGCACTCCGGACAGGACGCCGGCCAGCCGGCCGATTAGATTGGCCCGGAAAAGATGGGTATGAATTATTTTTATCCGCAGCCCCCTTATCAGGATTACCAGTTTCCAGAAAGACCAGATATCAAAAATGCCCGTGGCGTTAAGCTCAATTAACTCGATGCCTTGACTGGCCAGCTGATTCCGGTACGCCGCCCCGCCGGTGATGGCGCAGACCCGGATTTTATATTTGCCCGACCCGGCCATGTAAGGCAGTACCTCCATCAACCGTTTTTCGGTACCGCCCACCTGGTCCAGTGAATAAATTATGTGCAGGATATTAGTCATCTGCATATATTAACCCTGGTTTAATAGGGATAGTATCTCATTGATCCGGTGCCGGTAAGTATGGGCAGACATGATATGCTCATAAGCGGCATCGGTCATTTTGATGCGGTAATCCTGGTCGCGGAACCTGGCCAGAACATCGTCGATATTGGAAAAATCCCTTTTCAGTGCGATGTAGTGCCGGTCGGCCACGAGGATGTCGTTGAACCTGCCCGGGAACATTATCTGGCAGGTCTTGGTGCCGATGGCGTCGAAATGCCTCGAGGAAATACCTTTTCCATGAAAAGGATTGCTATAATTTTTAAAAAATATATCGAATATTTCATCAAAAGCAATCGAGTAATATATATCCCCAAAGTATGCTTTTCTGATACTAGTAAGTTTAAATGCCAATTTAACCCATGATTTAATAAATTCCGGAATCAGGCTGGAGTATTTGTGCTTAGTAGAAGAAATGGATAATTTCTGGATGCGGCCGCATTTACTCCTAATATACTCGGCTATTTTGATTGCAGTAGCATCATCCCTTTCTAAATAATAACTCCCAGTCTCAGTAGATATCGTACCTTTACATTTATTCAAAAATTCGGCCCAACCTAGAGGAGATAATCTGCTTGCTTTATCAAAACTAATATCAATAGTTAATGGCGGATTAAATTTTTGTTTTAAGAAAAACTCCATTATCTCTATCCGATTATTATCACCAAGAAATGGATAATACCTGGCTGATCTTGTGCCAATATCAATTTTACGTTCTGACTGTTTCAATACAGGAAAAAATCTTTCAGGATTTAAGGCATGTGGAATTGAAATTATTCTTGGACCAACGATATCATCATAATATTTTCGCCCAACATCCTGTGGCAATTGCGTTCCAATATAATCTGGCATTATTTTTCTAAGTAGCAATCTCCTATCTTTCATGCCAACCAACGGCGGAGGATTATTAAATTCATTGCCTACAAACACCAATAATTTCCCTTTGCGGCGCATCAACACATCAGTATATTGGATAATATCTTTCAGCCCGTCAGCATTGGTGGAATGTAATAAAACAACCAGGTCATAGTTGGTAATATTGCCGGCAACGGCGTTAAGGCTAGCCCCGTTCCTGATATCAAAAGCGTCAGCAGACAACTCCGGCGACTGGCTAAAAGCGTCCAGCCAATCGTCATAATAAGAAAGCTCGTCGGTGTAGCACGAATGCAGTATGAGTATGTGCGGTTTTGAGAAACTCATTATTTCAGATGTCTTTTGTGCTTATCCATGCACTTTTGAATCAGTTTCATATTCTGCCCAGTCCAGGCTATGGTTCTAACCAGCCCGTCATGTAAGTTTGTCCGGGCCTTGAACCCGAGTTTTCTTTGTGATTTGACGGTGCTGCCGAACCGACGGCCGGAATGGTCCCACGACCTTTTGGGCCTATTTTCGATGCCGGCCGGGTTGCTAGTCAGTTTATTGATTGTCTTGGCCAGTTCCAGAATGGCCGTCTCCCTGCCGCTGGCCAGGTTGTAGACATCGCCGGGCTGTCCCTTGACGGCGCAGGCAATCAAACCGGAGCAGATGTCATCAACATAGATAAAATCACGACTGGCCAACCCCTTATTTTCCACCGGCAGCGGCATTTTATTTATGGCCCGGTAGATAAAAGTGGGCGTGACGTTCCTCCAAACGGTGGCCGGCGTACCGCGCCATCGGCCTGCACCCAAAATTTCGCCCGGCCCGTAGACGTTCTGAAACCTGGCCCGAACCACCGGCAGTTGGTGCTGCTTGTGATAATAAACCGCATAAAACTCGCCTATTATTTTAGATATGGAATAGGGGCTGTCCGGGTCTATCTCAATCGGCTCGTCTTCGGTCGTCGGCCGGGTATTGCCGAATGTCTTTCGAGCCACGGTGCAACCGGCCGAAGAATAGACCACCTTTTTGATGTTCCTAAACGATTTGATTCTTTCAAACAGCTTTAATGTAGTCAAAGTGTTGTTCTCGTGATCGACTAGTGGATTGCAAATAGAGCTCTGGTTACCATGGTAGGTGGCCAGGTGGAACAAATAATCGATATTGTCTTTGACTTTCCGCAGAATATCATCGCTCGCGATTGAGCCCTTGATAAAAAATATCCTTGAATCATCGGGCAGGTTTTCCCGTTCGGCAGAAAGGAGGTTATCGATTATCATTATGCTGCGCGGTCCGTATCCTAATAATTTCCTGACCAGGTTACTGCCGACGAATCCGGCCCCACCGACGATCACTATCCGCTTGCCTTTAAACTCTTTCATATTCTCTGCTATTCTTTCTTATCCATCATTTTTAGGTGCGTATAAGTCTGGGTAATCCCGTACTTCTTATACCATTCAATGGCGCTGGCCACGCCTTCTTTAAGCGGTATTTTAATCTTCCAACCGAAATCCTTGTGCGTTTTCGACGGGTCCAGCAATATGGTGTAAACATCGTCCAGATTTCGCTGGCGGACTTCGACCTCCTGGTTCATCTTGATTTCCAAAGCCTTGACGGTGGCATCGAACAGTTCCTTGATTGAGAAATCGCTGCCCGAAGAAACGTGGTAGGTCCCCTTGGCGCCCTTGCCGTCAAGCGCCATAACCACAATATCAATCAGGTCGTCCACATAAATAAAATCGCGCCTGGTATCCATAACAAAACACGGTTTGTTGTTGGTCAAGCGGTGGTAAAAAGTCGGCAACGGGCCGCTCAGATTCCTCGGTCCGTAAGCGTTGGCCAGCCGAAAGGAAATGAAATCCATCCCGCTCAGTTGGATATACTGCTCGGCCGAGGTCTTGCTTATAGCATAACTGCTGCCTTCCGGCTTGATGGGATGAGTAATGGTTATAGGCTGCTCCTGAGGATGCAAGCCATAACAAAGGGATGTCTGGAAATAAATCAGACGCCGGCTTTTGGCTTTCTGTGTGGCCCTAACCACATTGACCGTGCCCAAAACATTGGTTAAAGCATCTTCCAGCCAGTTATCCGGGTCTTTATACGAGGCCGCCGCGTGCACGACCTGCTCGGGCATGAACTGGCTGAATATTTTATTGACCAGATTGGCGTCGGCTATCGTTCCTTCAACGACTTCCAGTTTCGGGCTCGGAGTCAGATTATCACGCCGGCCGGTAGCGTAGTTATCGATAACCAGTACCTGGTCGCCTCTTTTGAGCAATCTGTCTGCCAAATGAGACCCGACAAAACCTGCTCCGCCGGTTATTAATACCTTCATATTTACATCTCCTTTTTCAGTATATTCTTAAACTCGGTTTCTTTATCGTGGAATTCCTGCTGCCATAATTCCAGGCACAATAGCCCCCAGATTTTCCGGCCGAATTTAGGCTCATTCTCAAGCTCCGATAAAACCATATTGTTGTTTATCAAACCCCGATTCAGGGCGGCCGGCGAGGAAAAAATGCCACGCACAAAATCGCGTGCCTCGCCGTTTATCCATTCGGTCAACGGCACCGGGAAACCCATTTTGTCACGGCGGTTCCTGATTGAATCCGGCAGAGAATCCTTCATGGCGTTTTTCAAGACGTTTTTCATGGTGCCGTTTTTGAACTTAATATTTGACGGGATGGTCGCGGCGAATTCGACCAGACGGTGATCCAGAAAAGGAACCCTGGATTCCAGCCCGGAAGCCATACTTACCCGGTCTTCCACCTGAAGCAAAGCCGGCAACAGAGTCTTGAAGTCGAAGTGGGTCATGCTGTCGAAATAAGATTCTTTGCCGACATTGTCCGCCCTAAAAATACTCTTAAAACTTTCGTAAGGGGAATAATCTCCCAAAGCGTCCCAGTTTATCTCCTTATCCAAAACCGGGGCCCGGTTTATCAGGCGGAAATACCGCTTATCCAGGCTGTCAAACAAGCCGTCTCGCCAAAATTCCTGTAGCATGGGTTTATAATTACTTAATGCCGTCAGGTTGGAAATGATAGACTCGTAAGTAACCACGAAACTCCCAGAATGTAGATTTCCTTCTATTGCGCCTTTTATGCACTGTTCAAAATAAGCTACCAGGTATCTGGCATAACCGCCGAAAATCTCGTCGCCTCCCTGTCCGCCCAGGACCACCTTGCGGTGCTTGCTGACCATTTTTGACACTATGAACTGGGGAAAAGATCCCGGACCGGCCACAGGAGAATCGAGATGGTATATGACTTTATGGATATTTTCCATGAAGTCATTGACGCTGATATCCACTTCAAACAGCTTGAAGTTGCGCCAATGCGCCAATTCGCGGCCGTACTTGCTCTCGTCATAATCACGGCTGAATGAAAACTTACCAAGGAATCCCTCAAAACCGACGGCAGAATTCCTGGTAGCCGTCGCGGCAATGATGCTTGAGTCCAACCCGCCGCTGATGTAAGCCCCAACCGGAACATCGCTCCTCAAGTGCAAATCGACGGACTCGAGCAAAAGATTTCTTATGGTATCTTCACAATCCTTCTCGTCCATCTTAAAATCCACATTATAATAAACCTGCCAGTACCGCTTCACCTCGATATGATTATTTTTTATGACCATCAGGTGCCCCGGCAGCAATTCCGTAACGCCTTTGAATAATGTTTTCCCGGCCAGGCAAAACTGGAATGTCAGGTAATCCTTGAACCCGTCCAAATCGGTATCAATGCTTTTCATAAAAGGCAATAAAGCCTTGATTTCCGATGAGAAATAGAAACTGCTGTTCATAGTTGCATGATAAAAAGGCTTGATTCCAAAACGGTCACGAGCGCAGAACAGCAGTTGATTCGCCTCGTCCCAGAGAGCGAAAGCGAACATGCCCCTAAAATGGTTAACGCAATCATAGCCCCATTTCTTGTAGGCGTACAGAATGACTTCCGTGTCAGAATCTTTCTTGAATTTATCCGCGCCCAATTCTTTTCTCAATTCAATATAATTATATATTTCACCGTTATAAGTTATCCAGTTGCCTGATTCATCGCTCATGGGCTGGGTACCGGTGGTCAAGCCGATTATGCTCAGCCTTCTATGCGCAAAACCGACATGTTTTTTAGGATGAGTCCAGATTCCCTGTCCGTCCGGACCGCGATGTTGCTGGAGCTTGTTCATCACCTTTAAACTTGGCTCAAGAGAAGGAATCTGTCCCCCGGACAAACTTAAAATACCAGCTATTCCGCACATATTACCGCCTTTTATTAATAATTTTTCTATTTATAACCCTTGGCGTATAAAAACCAACCGTATCTACCAGCTAAAGATTTCAACCAACTGTCAGGCAAGAATCTACCCAGTCCCGGCATTATCATCCATCCCTGAAGCAAGCCGACAAATATGTTCAAATTATTAAACCTAACCAGCAGTTGACGTAAATTCTTTTTAGTATATACCGCCCCTTTAGGATTACCAACACCGTCGACTTCGTTAATAAGCTGTCGGATGCTTTTCATTTTTATGATTGCCTGCAAATGGATGCCAACCCAGTATAAGGCCGAATTCTTATGGTAAAACATAAGTATTAACCGCCCGTTTTTCTTCATCACCCTGTATACTTCCGAAATAGCCTGTTTCGTATCCGGAGTGTGGTGCAGAACGCCCATAGAGCAAACGCAATCAAAGGTCTCGTCATCAAAAGGCATATTTTCAGCGTTAGCCACTTGGAAATTCCCTTTTAGGCCAGCTATTTCAAACCGCTTCCGACAAAGATCAATAGCCGTTTGGCTCAAATCGATGCCGAATACTTCCGCCCCGGCTTTGGCATAGTGGCTCAAAACATACCCGTTTCCGGAACCGACATCAAGCACCTTCTTGCCGGCAAAATCCCGGTATTCATGTAATTTTTCATGAAAGTCAATAGATCCATTTAATTCCCTTAATTTATCATAATAATTGAAATATTCCTTTGTTCCCAACGCATAAGGAATTACCGAAGCGCATAGCGGATTATTATCCCAAAATTTTATTACTTCTTCTACTTTTATTTGCTCATCCATTTCAAAAAATCAATCCTCCCCTTCAATTATTGATTTGACATAACTAATAATAGCATTCTTTCCGGGTAAAAACTTGCTTTTCACAGCCTTAACTCTCCCATAAATATTTCTAAGATATTGCCCTTTCTGAATAATTGACGTCACATTTCTAATCTGTGATTGCCCAATATCTCCGGGGGTAAACCCTTCTTTTATCAGTTCCTGGTCAAAGTCTCTAATAAATTTCCGATAGCTATATAAACCAGAGACTACCAGGTCATGATAAGCATTGTTTGTCAATTCCAAGTATAACTTTTTATCTTTTAGCATTACCATCACTTCGTTAAAATTAGAAAAATCTTTTTTAAGCGGAATATAATGAACCATCGGTTTTAGTATACCGGAATATTCCCCCTCAAAAAGGACCTGACAGACCCGGAACGCCGCCGCCTCAAAATGTCTCGGGCCTATGGTTCGATAATAAATATTATCTTCCCATTTATACAAAATTATTTTAGATAATTCTTCAAAGGTTATTTTTGGATTTCTTGATAATATTTTTCCACATTCTTCCTGAACATAGCCTTTAAGATCAAAAATAGATACCCCGGTTTCTACCCCCAGAACAAATCGGCAGTTAGACAAAAACCGATACCAATATCGACCGTATATTCGCTTAGATTCTTCTGTTTCAATATCTAAAATAAAGTTATAGTTTTTGACTCGTTTTTTAAACTCCATCCCAATTTGATATTTTTCCTGTGCCCCCCTACCCATATAATAACCTAACCGTCTGCCCCGGTAACCAATATCAATCGTGCGGGATTCTGATGAAATAGCAGTTCTATCAGCCAACCGCACCAAATCATCACTGACATAACCGGTTAATGCATAAACTATTTTAGAAGCATTTGTATATTTCAAATATACATCCTTAAAATAATTAGGCTCTAACAATGTATATACACAGTCAATATTATATCCATTAATAAAATTAAATCTCTGTTGGCAATAATGATGCTCATCCTGGAAAAAAGCTACCTTATAAGAAGATGTTTCCCCTATATATCTTCTGAATTTCTTATTTAATTGATATTTTGGTCCAAATATAGAATAATGTAATATTATTATTTTAAAATCCACTCTATTTAAACCCATGGGAAACCCCGTTCCAGTATTAATAGACCAAATTTTAAAAGATGAATACCTTCTAAAAGCATTAATATATTCGATTAGCGCTGGAGCATTAGTAATCAAGCCCTGATTATATAGAAGTAAAGCTTCAGCTTGTATTGATTTCTCCATAAAAATACTTATTAATTTAGAGATTCTTTAGCAAAAAAAATCACCCATTCAATTGAACGAAACGGGATTACTTTCCCAGCTCCAACAGTATCCTGCTTAAAATACTTCGCCCCACTATGGGGCAAACCTTCGGGATAAATTTTGCACGATACCCCTTCAAAAATTGCATAAATTTTATTTCCCCGGAACTAAGCTTCTTATTATAGGTTTTACTTAGAATATCAAACTCGCTCTTGCCAAGAAAAATCTTAGCCCCCTCCCTATAAACTTTGCTCCGCTCTTTTTTGTTAAATTCCCTAATAAATGAATCCATCATAATCATTTTATCTTGAACACTCATTATTTTATATGGCTTTATTTTACTAGTTATATCTACTGCAGGAGTCCCTGCGTAAATTCTGTCCGACGCCGTATTTTTAGTTACTACAGAACCAGTTAAAATAACTGACTTCTTCCCCAGAATTAATCCTTGAGAAACAGTTATATACCCCCCCACTAACCACACATCATCTTCGATTATTGCAGGGCTCACCTTATCTAGTAAACAACCCTCAAATAATTCCCCATGCCTAATGTGTGTCCAGATATGAGTCGCCGCGCCGATACCAACATTATTACCTATCCAAAGAGCACCGGTGGTATTTAAAAGACTTTTTTCTCCTACCCATGAATTATGCCCGATAATACATTCTTTTTGACCAGAAATACTGCTATCATGATGGATAGTTACATAATCGCCAATTTCCAAATAGGGAACTGCTATATTAACATTTCGCCCGATGTAGCTGTTGTCACCCATAATTATTGTCGGCTCCCCATAAACGCCAGAGATTACGACACTTTTTTCTATCTGGCTATTTTTACCTTTTATTATTCGCATATTAGTATTCTTCCTATTGATCTTGTAATAAATTTAATAATTGTTTTAATGACATAAAATTATAGTGATATTTCCTTCCTAACCGAATAAATTTTTCTAATTGTGAAGAAAAATGATGGTATTTTTCCAAATTAAGGGGGTGAAATGTACCTACAATAGGAGTAACATTATTCCGAAATAACGTTTCCATGTTTTCAACAAGGGAATATCCTGCGCGCATAACGGAAACACAAGAAGGTTCAAAAAAAGCAAAAGGAATTTCCCATATGGGTAATATTCTTCCTTGGACACAAGGCTTGTAAGGAGTTATGCCTATTTTGGTGCTGTCAGCTAATATCCCATGAAGGGACAAATAAGCAAAATCTATATTATCAGAACGCCACCAAAGACGATGATTGCGATTAATTCTCGGAGTATACCCCATTTTTTCAATAAATTTCTTTTTCTGGCTCTCTATAGATCCCATATCCTTATTAAAATGAAATTCAACTTCCTTGTTCTTTAATTCCGGGACCAACTCGTTAACTACAGGAAACCAAGTAGCCGGAACATTGTTTTTTGCTAACAAATTATCAAGAAACAAATCATAGTTATCATCCATCGTAACAACAACAATTTTACGTCGTATATTAGCATCCACCTGTTTATAATTTTTTGCTATGGGTAGTTGTTTATAAAAATTAATAATCAATGGGGGGGGGAATGAATAGAGAGCACCTCGCTCTCTTTTTGAATCACAATAAATTTGTTCCCTCATTGTTTCTTTCGCTTTTGTTTTATCTTTTGTATTCATTACTATCCCCTTTCAATCAAATATTTTAAATAACTTATTACAAAATTATTACCAGGTATATATTTATATCGTATCACTTTTATTTTACCATATATATTTCTTAACCACTGCCCTTTTTGAATAATTGCTGTCACTGCTTCAACCTGTGATTGCGCAATGCCCCCTGGTCTGAAGCCCTCCTTTATCAGCTCCTGATCAAAATCCCCGATAAATTTCCGATAGCTGTATAAATCCGAAGCAATCAGGTCGCGATAAGCATTGGCTATCAATTCCGAACATAATTTCTTATCTTCCAGCATCTTAATAACATCATCAAAGTTAGAAAAATCTTTTTTAAGAGGAATATAATGAACCATAGGCTTGAGTATACCGGAATATTTACCTTCAAAAAGAATCTGGCAAACCCGGGAAGCAGCCGCCTCAAAATGCCTCGGGCTTATTGATCTATAATAAATGTTATCCTCCCATTTATATAAAATCATCTTGGATATCTCTTCAAATGTTATGCCCGGCTTACTTGACAGTTTCTTTGCGCACTCTTCTCGAACACGGTCCTCGATATCAAAAATCGACACTCCGGCCTCTACCCCCAGAATAAACCGGCAGTTGGCCAGAAATTGATACCAGGAACGACCATATATTCGCTTAGACTCTTCTGTTTCAATATCTAAAACCAAGTTGTAATTTTTAGCTCGTTTTTTAAACTCCATCCCGATTTGATGCTTTTCCTGTGCGCCCCTGCCCATATAGTAATCTAGTCTCCTGGCCCGGTAACCGATATCAATTGAACGAGTTTCTATTGGTATGGTTAATTTGCCTGATTGGAATATTAACTCCTCACTCACATATCCTGGTAAATTAGAAACTAATTTAGGAGTATTTGTATATTTCAAATATATATCTTTAAAATAATCCGGTTCAAGTGAAGTATATACACAATTAATTCTGTATTCATTGATAAAATTAAATCTCTGCTGGCAATAGCGGTACTCATCTTGGAAAAAAGCTATTTTATAAGCGTATTTATTATTATTCAAGTAATTTGAAAATTTATTATTTAACTGGTATTTTAGAGCAAACAATGAGTAATGCAACACTATTATCCTAAACCTTAATCGCTCCAAGTTTTTTGAAAAACCCAACTCAGTATTGATACTCCAGGTTTCGAATTGGGAATACATTTTAAATGAATTAATATGTTCTAAAATCGTTGGCGCATTAGTAATCAATGGGCTGTAATAGAGCACCAGAATACCATTCACGTCAATCTCTTTGATGTAACTCATTGCATTATTTAATGACTTCCCCCGCAAAATATAAATCAAGCCCCCAAATCGCAGAATATCAAACTTCCTGTTTTATTATGTCCCATAAATTTTTTAATATATTATTAGTTTAAATATCGTATTATAACACTTTCAACATAACACTTTCTTATAAAAACATATTATTTCTTAATGAAGCACATATTAATTTCCACTGGATAAAGTAATTTAGGTAACAAAATCATGTAGAAGAAAGGCAATAGCCTTTTTAATATAGTCAAAGCTTCTAAAATCTTATATTTAATTATGGGCAATTGGCATTTTAGCCTTGTGTCATATATATAATAACCCCCTGGGGTGTACTCAATAAACTGACATTTAAAAATCCCCTCTAATAATAAGCGCAAAGAATTTTCATCAAAACTACGAAAATGAGCATATTTATAAGGATAACCGGGCTTAAGATATCCACTCAAGTCTTCCTTATAGGGAACTCGAACAATAAAAATACCTCCTTTCTTAAGAACTGAAATTATTTTCTGGCAAACAAGGTTAAGATCTATCACATGTTCTAATACATCCGTACACACAACAATGTCAAAAATTCCTTCTTGATATGGCATATCTTCAATAAGTGAATAACAAACATCTATCCCCTTACTTTGCGCAACCTTAAGATAATTCAAACTTATATCCATCCCATATTTTTCAACACCAGGTAACAAATTTAAAAGCCGACCTAATCCAACCCCAACATCAAGTATTTTACATCCACCCTTTAAATATTTACTAACAAGATTTACTGTAGAATTTTCCATTTCAACCCAAAGCTTTTCTGGGATAAATGGATTCTCCCCACTACAAGTTGCTGCCAAAATATGATCATGCGCAATACGCTCATAATTATCAGTATATTCATTATTCAAAGAAAAAACTGGTATTTTATCCCGCAAAAATAGGGGGGCCCTACTATAAATATTGTTTTTCATATTATTTAACCTTCATTAATATAGATTTACCAAAATCAAGCAGAAATTGCCTTTCTTTAAATTCTAAAAGTTTATAAACAACGCAAATTAAAATAAAAAACATAATACTATTCAAGATTAATTCCGCCCAAAGACTCGAAGTTTTATCAAGATAAGTAAAAATCGAGAACCCTATGTAAAAAAATACAAAAAGTATTAATTTCTTCCACTCATAATTAACATTTTGATATGTGCCTTTTCTTCTTATATTCCATATATACTGCAATAAAATGAGTATCAAATAACCGAATACCAAGGAAACTATAGTTCCCTCAAGCCCCCGGTAATATATAAATATTAAACTCAATATACTCGTTATTGCTACAGTGACTATTTGTATCAAAGTAATAATTTTTACTTCTTTGGCATAATATACCCCTGGTAATAATATGCTGAACACTCCCGTCAGGAACTGAGCCGTGGCTGACGGCCCTATTGATTTATATGCTTCATAGAAAGCAGGCTGAGTCATAATTATCACCACAGGTTTAGCTAATGCATAAAACAACAGGCTTATGGAGCCAAACAAAAAAACATAATACGTCAATATCTTGCTAAATAACACTTTCGCCTCTTCCGGTTTATCTTTATAAGAAAGAAAGTAGGGCATCCAAGCTGTAGTGAATCCACCCACGATAATATTCATCAGCATACCCAAATTAAACCCTACTGTATAAATCCCTACGAATTCAAGCCCTTTTAACCACTGCAGAATAAATCTATTCCCTTGTGACAGCAGGAATAGGCATGCAAAAGAAGGAATCATTGGAATGCCCAGCCGCAACAATTCTTTAACAAGAATACTATTAAGTCTGAGTCTCAAAGAACCGGCGGCAAACAAAATAAAAATTAGGAATGTAACTGTCTGTCCTATTAACCAGGATTCTATCAAGCCCTTAACGCCTTGTTTCAGAAAAATAACCATTATGATGCTGGCG
Source organism: Candidatus Brocadiia bacterium (assembly GCA_041658285.1). Lineage (NCBI taxonomy): Bacteria > Pseudomonadati > Planctomycetota > Candidatus Brocadiia > Candidatus Brocadiia bacterium. The sequence continues at coordinate 5,638 of JBBAAP010000006.1, read as the reverse complement.
CAAATGGAAATTATCGTAGCTGTTGTCGTTAGCACGACAAATTTCTTGGCCCTGTTCTCAAACTGAAGGCGCCACATAAAAGGCTGGACCAAAATGCTGAAACCGGTGTAAATAAGAGCGATAAACACCAGATAAGAATAATCCGTACTCTTAAAAAGTATGAAACTTATCTTGCCAGACAGCCAAATGCCCGGGATCAGGAATATCAGCGAACTTATGAGCATGATAATGAAAGAAGTCCAGATGACCGCTGATTTCCTGTCATTATCATTATTTTCAAAATAGCAAATGCCGGTCGACACGCCCAAGCCCAAAGACAATATCGGGGACGCAAACGATGAAACTAATAACAGCATAGAACTTATTCCATAATCAACCGGTGTCAGATAAGCGGTAAAAAGAGGCAGCAAAAGAAAACTTATCAGGCGGTTTAAAAACCCGCCCGCACCATAAATAATAGTGCTTTTTAATAGCTGTCCTATTTTATTTTCCATTTATAACTTTTTTGATTACAATAATTTCCTGACCATGTCGACAGACATTATAGCCAAGATATTCTTAACTTTTTCCTTCTGGGTCTTAATCTCGACTAGTCTTTTTTTATATGCCTGGATAGTCTCCCTGGCAACAGGGTCTAAATTATTATTGTTAATTAATTTCAAGTATTTCTCGGACCTGTTGATTATCGTATCAGCCTTACCCAAACGGATTGCCAGTCCTGATTTAAGCCGGCTTATCACTATGCCCATAATATCCGGATTGGCCTGATAATAATCCTTACGATCCCCCTTTATCCATATTTTGCTTACCGCACCCCATTCCTCAAGAACCCTTATGTTAACGCTTACATTACCCTTACTTATCCTTAGGGCATCCAGCATTTCATCCAACGACAACGGCTTAGAACTGATATACAAAAGGGCATATAACTGTCCGACCACCCGATTCAGCCCCAAGCTACCGGCCATTTCACCAGCCGAGTCAATGATCATATCCCGGAATTTATTGATATCTTCTTTCATAATCTACCTTCTACTATAATTCACAACTTTTAGAATATTCTAAACGTACTATAATGATAATAATATGTCAAGAGAAACATGCATTATTTAAGATGTTTTTATAAGTGCCCGAAACCGGCTACCCCTTAACGATAACCTGGCATTTAGGGAGTGATTCCAGAAAAAACTTACCGTAATTCTTGGTCATAATCCGACTGTCCAGTATTACCACGATGCCCTTGTCGGTCTTGGTTCTGATAAGCCGCCCGAACCCCTGACGCAGTTTCAGAATCGCCTCGGGCAGAAAATAATTCATGAACGAATCCAGACCGGCTCTTTCCATATCCTCTATCCGGGCCTCGACCAAAGGCGTACTCGGCACCGAAAACGGCAGTTTGGTGATGATGATGTTCTCCAGCGCCTCGCCCGGCACATCGACCCCCTGCCAGAAGCTGTCCGCCCCGAAAATAACCGACCCGACATTGTTCTTGAATTTCTCCAACATCTGGTGGCGCGGCATGCTCTTGCCCTGAATATACACCGGCATGCCCTTTTGCTCCAGCTGGCTGCTTATCCGCTCATGCACCCGGTTCATCAGGTCATAACTGGTGAAAAGCACGAAGGCCCGCCCGTTGGTCAACCCCAGGTAATCCGTTATCATCTTGCTGATGGCGAACTCGAACTCCTTGGTCCTCGGGTCCGGCGTATCCTTGGTCAGGTATATCTTGACCTGTTTCTGATAGTCAAAAGGCGACCCCAGCACCTTACCCAACGCATTTTCCATTCCCAGGTTTTCTTTTATATAACTCAATGGGTCTATCCCGGCAACGGCCACGTTTGTTTCTCCGTCTGTCTTTGGTTTCACTGACGCCGAAGCCGCCTGATTACCCGGCGTGTAACAGGCCAGCGTGGCGCTGGTCAGCACCGCCGTCTTGACCTTGTCAAAAATAATATCTTTAACCACCTGGTTGACCTTGAGCGGCGCGCCTTTTAGGATAATCCTGGGCGTTCCCCTGTTTCGCCCTTTAAGCTCTATCCAATAAACGTTGTCCTTCTGCACCTGCTTCAGGAACGACTCCACCGCGCCGGCAAAGCCCAGCGTCCGCCTGACGAACGCGTCCAGTTCCGTCTCGTCGTAGTCGTACGAAAACTCCCGGTCACGCCCTTTCTTGGACTTGCCCTTGACCTTCATCTGCTGTGACAGGTCCTTGAGGCACAGGTAAAGCCTGCCCAGCGCTGGGCTGAGCATATTGGTTATTCCGGCCATGGCCGCCGCGTCCTTGACACGCCCGTTCTCCGGAAGCTTGGTCTTTATCCACCCCAGCAGTTCATCAAAGAACTCCGCCGACGCGTCACGGGCCTCCAACACCAGGTCTTTGCATTCCTTAACCTTGGCGTTCTTGGCCGGCAGAAAGGTCAAAAACCCCCGGTTCTTGTCCGGGCGGTACAACGTATTGAAAAGATAGGTCAGCTGGTCGTTCGATATCTCCATGCCCAGATGGTCCTGGGCCACCAGCTCCAGCCGGTGCGCCTCGTCCACGATGACCACGTCGTACTTGGGCAGGAAATTGGCCTCCTCCTGCTTCAGCCCGGCGTCAATCACCAAGACCGGATGGTTGACGATAATCAGGTTGCTGGCCGCCAGCTTGGCCCTGGCCCTCTGATAATAACATTCGTGATGATGATAGCACTTTTTCCCGGCGCAGTTATCGTGTTCGGAGCAGACCTTGCTCCAAACCCCGTCCGACGGCACCCAGGACAACGATGAAATGCTCCCGTCGCTGTCCGCCTGCGTCTCGGCGTTCCATTTCTTTATCCGGGCCAGCTCCTCGACGTCATCCATACCCTCGAAAATCCGGCTCTGGTTCAGGAGCGCCTTGTTCAGCCGCCGCTTGCATAAATAATTGCTCCGGCCCTTGCACAAAGCCGCCGAGAAATGCACGCCCAGCACCGTCCGCAGGAAAGGAATATCCTTATACATTATCTGTTCCTGCAGGTTGATGGTGTTGGTGGAAATGACCACCGGCTTGCCGCTATTGACCGAATACTGGATGGCCGGAATCAGGTAAGCAAAGGTCTTGCCCACGCCAGTGCCGGCCTCGATGACCAGGTGCTTTTCCAGTTTTATGGCATCGCGGATGACCTCGTACATCTCGATTTGCTGGGGCCGGCTTTCGTAACCCTTAAAGCCATGGGAAATCAGGCCTTCGGCCCCGAAAATCTCTGCAATAGTATAATCAAGTGCCATATTGAATTCACTTTTTATCCGCTCCGGACTGGCTCTTCAATTTCTCCCAGAACTCTATCCGTTTCCTGATTTCCTTCTCAAACCCGTAATCAGTCGGCTGGTAATACTTTTTGCCCTTCAGCCCGGCCGGCAGGTATTCCTGTTTAACGAAATGGTACGGGAAATCGTGCGGGTACTTATATTCCTTACCGTAGCCCAATTCACCCATCAGGTCCGTGACTGGGTTCCTCAGGTGCAAAGGCACCGGCTCGTTGACAGTATTCTTGACGTCCGACTTGACCTTGTTATAAGCCGCGTAGATGGCGTTGCTCTTGGGCGCCGTAGCCAGGTAAACCGCCGCCTGGGCCAGGGCGTTATCCGCCTCGGGCATACCCACAAAATCCACCGCCTCCTTGGCCGCCATGGCCACCATCAGCGCCTGCGGGTCGGCGTTGCCGATGTCCTCCGAGGCAAACCTGACCATCCGCCGGGCCACATATAACGGGTCCTCACCCGCTTCCAACATCCGGCCCAGCCAGTACAAAGACGCATCCGGGTCGCTGCCACGCAGGCTCTTGTGGAAGGCCGAGATGATATTATAATGCTCCTCGCCGGACTGGTCGTAAAGCATCACCTTCTTCTGAGCCGCCGCTTCCACCGCCTCGCGGCTGATATGCCGGGCGCCGTCCGCGGACTGTTTAGTACTCTGGATGGCTATATCCAGCAGGTTTAGCCCGATCCGGGCGTCGCCGTTGGCGATGTTGATGATATATTGCATGGCCGGCTCGTCCAGACTGACCTTGGTCTTGCCGAAACCGCGTTCCGGGTCCGCCATCGCCCGGTTGATAATCTCCTTCAGGGCCGATTCATCCAACGGCTTCAGGACAAACACCCGGCACCGGGAAAGCAAGGCCGAATTGAGCTCGAACGACGGGTTCTCCGTGGTCGCGCCGATGAGCACGATAGCGCCCTTCTCCACAAAAGGCAGAAAGGCGTCCTGCTGGGCCCGGTTAAAGCGGTGAATCTCGTCCACGAACAGGATGGTGTTCTTCTGGAGCATGGCCCGGTTGTACTCGGCCCGCTCCATCACCTCGCGGATTTCCTTAACGCCCGAGGTCACGGCGCTGAAGGCAATGAACTCGAAACCGGTGGCCCGCGCCACCAGATAAGCCAGAGTGGTCTTACCCGAACCGGGCGGGCCCCAGAAAATAAGTGACGGGAAAGTGGCCAGCGAGTTCCCGGCGTCTTTTATCAACCGGCGCATCGGCTTATCCTCGCCGATGATGTCCGACTGGCCCACGAACTCGTTAAAATCCCTCGGCCTCATCCGGTCCGCTAAAGGTTTGGCTAACATATTTAGTTATTATATAAAACACTTTCAGTACAGTCAAGCTAAACACTGCTATTCATATAAAAAGATAATTTTTCTGTAATTTATTAGGATATTTTCTTGACAAATTTAATATTATTAGCATCATTCAGGCATGAGCATTTATGCAGCACCACTGGGGACGGCTTCAAAAAACACCAATAACTTCTTACACACCCAAATTAAATTATTATTGAAAGGATAAAGTATGAGAAAAAATCTATGGTTAAAGGTTAGCCTGGCTTTTGTGTTTGTTGCTTACATTTCAGCTTTTAATTACGGTGGTTGCGGCGGAGCAGGCGGCGGCGATGAAACTACCGATAGCGGCAGCAGCGGCCAGAATTTGTACCGGGCGCCGGTTTTTAATGCCATCGGCAATAAAACCATCGCCGAAGGCGCCACCCTGACCTTTACCGTATCGGCCACCGACCCGGACGGCGACACCATCACTTATATGGGCATCAACCTGCCGGCCGGAGCCACCTTTAATACCACCACCAACGTCTTTACCTGGGTGCCAAACTATAACCAGGCCGCCACCTATGCCGGCATCCGTTTCCGAGCCACCGACTCGACCTACCTTTATACCGAGGAAACCATCACTATCACCGTCACCGACGTAGCCGCGCCCAACGCCCCGTCTAACCTGATTTCTGCAGTGGCCTCGACCACCCAGATAAACCTGAGCTGGCAGGACAACTCCTCAGATGAAAGCGGATTCAAGATCGAGCAGAAGATTGGAAGCGGCAGCTACACACAAATAGCCTCATTAGCCGCTGACGTGGTCAGCTACAACAATACCGGCTTGGTAGACGGGACTATATATTATTACCGGGTCCGGTCTTACACTGCCGCCGGAAACAGCGCCTATACCAACGAGGTCTCGGCCTCGACCACCGGCATAAACGCGCCGCCTAATATAATGAACAACTATTTAAGCAACGTCAGCCATAATACCGCTTCGTTCTACGGCAACCTGAATCCCAACGGCCTGGCCACCGCGGTCTATTTCGAATACGGCGCTACCACCGCCTACGGCAC
>JBBAAP010000005.1 GCA_041658285.1 Candidatus Brocadiia bacterium | reverse complement strand
CTAATATAATGAACAACTATTTAAGCAACGTCAGCCATAATACCGCTTCGTTCTACGGCAACCTGAATCCCAACGGCCTGGCCACCGCGGTCTATTTCGAATACGGCGCTACCACCGCCTACGGCACCACCACGACATCGCAATCAGCCGGCAGCGGCACCACCTCGACCAGCGCCTCGGCTGATATCACCGGCCTGACCGCCAGCACTACCTACCATTTCCGGATGGTAGCCACCAACAGCGCCGGCACCTCTTACGGCACGGACCAGACATTCAATACCTCGACCCAGCCAATACCGCCCACTGCTACCACCGGCTCAGCCACCAATATCACTTATAACTCCGTAACCCTGACCGGCACGGCCAATCCCAACGGCTTTGCGGCCACGGCATATTTCCAATGGGGCACGACTACCGCCTACGGCAGTACTACCCAAACCCAAGATATCGGCTCCGGCACCGGTAATATTAATGTAGCTATTTATATGGAAAATATCTTTGCCAATACCACCTATCACTTTCGGATGGTAACCGCTAACGACTCCGGCACCGCCTTAGGTAACGACCAGACATTCGTTACTCCGGCCGGGCCGCCCACGGGGATGACCAACCCGGCCACGGACATAGATTTCTCCAGCGCCACGCTGAATGGCCTTATTAATCCCAACGGACTGTCCACCACGGCCTGGTTCGAATGGGGGCCGGTGACGCCTTACGCCAACACCACCACCATCCGGTCAGCCGGTAGCAGCACCGCTTATGCCAACTTCACCGAAAATATTACCGGGCTGACCACCAACGCTACTTATCACTACCGGCTGGTGGCCAACAATGCCTCGGGCGCCGCATACGGCTCAGACCAGGTATTCACAGCCGTAACCAACACCCGCTGGACCCATATTGCCGGCGGCGAATTCCATACCATGGGCGTCAAGAACGACGGCACCCTCTGGGCCTGGGGCGATAACTCCTACGGCCAGTTAGGACTGGGCAATTACGTCACCCAGACCGCGCCCACCCAGGTCGGCACCGAGACCAACTGGAAAAAGACGGCGGTCGGAGCCGAATTTTCAGTGGCCCTTAAAACCGACGGCACCATCTGGTCCTGCGGCGATAACGCCGAAGGCCAGCTCGGCCTGGGCATCCTCGTCACCGGCACCAACTCATTCACCCGCATCGGCACCGATTCTAACTGGGCCGACATCGCGGCCGGCGGGCATTCACACACCGGTGGCACGACCACCACCGGCGACGTCTTGCTATGGGGAGACAACCTCTGCGGACAGCTCGGCCTGGGCGATGACGTCTTCCGCTATGACCCGACCCGGGTCTTTACCGATTCCAGCGTGGCCTCCATCGCCTGCGGCAATGACAGCACCTTAATCATTAAGAAAGACGGCTCATTAAACGCCTGCGGCGATAACTCCCAGGGCGAACTGGGACTGGGCGATAACGCCAACCGCTCGACCTTTACCAAGGTCGGTACCGATACCAACTGGGCCGAGGTCGAAAGCGGCTACCGCTCCACCGTGGCCCGTAAGACCGACGGCTCGCTCTACGGCTGCGGCGACAATAACGACGGCGAGCTCGGGCTGGGCGATTACAACGACCGCAACTCTATGACCCGGATAGGTTCGGACAACGACTGGACCGATGTCTCGGTCGGTTACAAACACGCCATCGGTAAGAAAACCGGCGGCAGCATCTGGGAATGGGGCGACAACTCCGAAGGACAGCTCGGCCTGGGCGACCTGGTGACCAGAACAGCGCCCACGCAGGTGATGACCGACACCGACTGGTCCATCATTGAGGCCGGCTGGAAACATTCCATTGGTATAAAGAATGACGATTCCATGCTCGGCTGGGGGGATAATGCTGGAGGACAATTAGGTAATAATTCTACCAATGACTCAAATACACCCTCATCAGCTTTATGCTGGGTAGAAATTAAGGTAGGGTACGACCATACTTTAGGACGCAAGAGTAACGGAACGATTTGGTCTTGGGGTCGCAATCAGTATGGACAATTAGGTTTGGGCGATTATAATTATAGACTTACTCCGGTACAAATAGGAAACGCTACTGATTGGGTTGGAATTGGAATAGGAGAAAACCACTCTGTAGCCCGTAAGAAAAATGGAACTATCTGGGCATGGGGATTCAACGGCTCTGGCCAATTAGGTCTGGGTGATACAACTGCGAGAATATATCCAACACGGATAGGAACAGATACAAATTGGATTAAAATAATAGCCGGAGGCAACAAAACCTTTAGCATAAAATCCAACGGTACACTTTGGGGTTGTGGCAGTAATACTGTTGGCGAGCTAGGACTTGGCAACACTGCTTTAACATATGTCCTTACTCAAGTAGGAGCTGATACAAATTGGTTAGAGGTTACCTGCAAAAATATGCACACTATCGCCCGAAAAAATAACGGAACTATCTGGGCTTGGGGAGCCAACAGTTCTGGCCAATTAGGGCGAGGAACTATCGATTCCTATCCTAATACTTCTTGGTATACTCCATCACAGATAGGAACTGATTCAGATTGGGCTGAAATTTCAAATGATCTAGGAACAAGTTTAGCACGTAAAACAAATGGCTCTATATGGTATTGGGGATCTGCCAGCCTTAGCTACAGTTTAATAAAAACGACACCTACTTTGCTGGGAACTGATAATGATTGGGCCGAAATAGCTTGTACTGAATTCTCTCGACAAATTGCTCGTAAGAGTAACGGAACCCTCTGTAGTATCGAGGTCACCACAGGAATAGCCTCTCAAATAGATGATGATTCTGAATGGACCGAATTCTCTACGAGCATCGGGACTACTGGAGTCGCTATAATAGCTCGTAAAAACAATGGCACTATCTGGTCCTGGGGGCAAAATGCATACGGGCGATTAGGACTGGGTGATTTTTCACCAAGAGATTATCCCACCCAAGTTGGGCAGTAAAATTTAGAGCCAGTAGGAACTTGGGAACATACTGGGTTAAGGTGGCGGGATAAACAAACAAGGGGCGACCAATTATGGTCGCCCCTTTAGTTTGTGCTTAGTGCCGGTTCGAGCCTGCGAGTTACCCGGCACATTATCCCTTCGCGCCAGCGAATGGGACACTCCCACTTTATTACTCGCAGTTAAACTTCAGTTGTTAGAGCTACCGCCTCCCTTTAGGGACTGCGAGTTATAGTTGGTCCGCCAGTGGCGGGCCATACTACACCGTCAAGCCTACCTGGATGTGCAGGTAGAGCAGGCCGGTCGGGTCAAGCACCCTACTCGATATAACCTTTTATCCATATGTTCGTTGATGTAAACACCCCCGACTTTGTAATCATTACCCTCAACTGTCTCAGGGCATCTACCGCTAATGTCGCCTCTTTATAGGCATTATTATTGTTACCAGCCACATTCTGCCAGATGAAGTGTATGGTCGAGGTGCCGAAGTTCATCCCGGCCCTTCTGCCGAATACGGTCAGTATCTGCTCCATCCCGACCGGGACGCTCATAGCGTTAAGTTGCATCTCTAACAATACGGCCGTCGCCGTCACCGGAATCTGGGTTGACAGGTCCACTAATTGGTCAACATCCGCCATCGAGTTCTCGGAGAATACTAACGGTTGCGAAGACAACAGGGTCAACTGCACCCCGCCTCCGCCGGTGGGCGGAGCAATCCAGTTAAACTTGCCGGTGGCCGCGTCGAAGGACAGGATTTGCCCATCCGTGGGCGGAGCCAGGTTATAGAGCAGTTCGTGGTTGATGGAGGCCAGGGCAATCTTGACCCAATCAACGGCTCTATCCGCTATCTTGGGGTTGGTCACCTGCGCATCGCCGATTTCATCGGTCGCCACTGTTGGAGTAAGCGGTCTGGTGGCCGGAGTAAAGGACAATTTGCCCGGTGTTACCGCTCCGTCTTTAATCTTGGCGGTCTCCACCGCATCGGTGGAAAGCTTCGGTGCGCTGACTGCGCCGTCGGCAATCTCAGTCCCGCGCACCGCCCCGGCGGCCATCTTGGCGGATGTGACACTGCTTGATGCCAGTTTCGGAGTGGTTACCGAACCGTCGGCAATCTCGGCCGTGCTGATGACGCCATCGGCCAGCTTGGCCTTGGTGATAGCGCCGTCCCGGATTTCGTCCGTGCCGATGGGCGGATTAAGCGGCCGGGCGGCCGGCTGGAATGCCAGCTTCGCCTGGGTGACTGCGCCGTCCTTAATCTCGTTCGTATCTACCGGCGGCGTCAGCGGCCTCGAAGCCGGTGTGACGCTCATCTTGTCCGGCGTCACCGCGCCTTCCTTGATGTGCCTGTTTTCAACGGCCTTGTCGGCAATCTTGTCTGCCGTAACCGCCTTTGAAGCGATGTTAATCGTCTTCACTTCCAATGGTTTTAATTTGTCTGCCATAAATTATTCCCTCCTTACTCACCACAAAGGCACAAAGAACACAAAGAATCCTTTGGGACTCTGCGGTTTTATGATAGTTGGTTAATTGTTACCACAGCGTAGGGGCTGGGTAACCCAGCCCCTACAAATCTGTGGAATCTGTGGCCTACGGTGTCGTCAGGACAACCTGGATTTCCAGATAGAACGGCCCGTTTTCTTCCTTGACGAACGAGCAGTAAGACTTATCCGGAGCCGGGGTTGCCTGGAACACATCCGCCTTGGCCGGGTCGGCCAGCCCTGTCAACAGCGTTGCCAGGACCGTGTTTTGGGCCAGAATCACATCGGCGTTGAAGTCCGAGTTGACTATCAAAACGCCGGCCTGGGTGATTTTCTGGACCAGTGCGGCACGGAGCGCCGTGCGCATACCGGACCGGGTGATGTTGTAGGGGCCTCCAGCCAGGATTTCGTCCTGGCCTTCACGAACCATACTGCCGGCCAAGGGGTCGTCGCTCAGCCAGAACGCGGCAATGGCCGAAACGCCTCTACCGCGAACCTTATCGCCGGTGAAGCGCAGGGTCTTGCCAGCCATCCGGGACGACCAGGAATCCTTGGAGTTGTTGACCTGGTCCTTGAACCGTTTGGCCTCCACGCCGTCAACGGTTTCAAATGCCAGCGCCAACTTGGCATCCCAGTTGTCATAACCGGTCATTAGGTTCTTGTAATGGGCGTTACGAATACCGGTGGCATCACGCTCACTGCGGGAGACATATGTGTCCGGCACATAGGGCCCGTACCGCAGGTTTGCCGGTGTGGCCAGTTTCTGGTCGAATAACCCCGCATCCGGTATCTTGTCCCTGAGACGCTGATACATCAGAACGGCGTTATTGGCCAGTCCGTTGGCCCATTTGTCCGCCATATCATCCCGTATCGTAAAGATTTCCGGGACGTGCAGGCGAACCTTGGTTTTTGTTACAGTAGCCATATAAACCTCTCTTAGAATCCAGTTAGCAATCCGGACACACAGTGTCGGGATTCGTTACTGATTCTTAGACCCCGATTTCATGTCGGGGCTTCGTAGTTCGTTAGTAGTGTTTCGTTGTTCGGGTGCGCCGAGCTACGAATGACGAAGTCCGAATAACGGGTGAGGAGAAAGACCCGAACCACCGGAAACCGGCAGATTTGTCACCTCTGCAAACCCGACCGGGAGGTGATTCCAGCAGTTCAGAATCTCATCTCCTCCTCCAACCTCCTTATGGCAAAACCACAACGCTTTTTAGGCTAAAAACGGCAAAAAATAGTCATTTTGGCGGGAAATTTCGTGTATAACTGATTATTTTATAAGGGGTTATAAAAAACCTGATGAAAAATTATTTTTTCAGATGAGTTGCTTAAGTAAGCGGATTAAGCTGATTTAACCGGTAAACTTGTTATTAAGAATAGGGGGTTGGGGTAGGGTAAGGGGAGGGGGTAGATACCCTTATGCCCGTACCTAGCCAAGGTTATGCCGATACCCAGCTTGGATTATGCCCATACCCAGCTAGTGTTATGCCGATACCCAGTTTGGGATATGCCCATACCCAGCCTGGATTGTGCCCATACCGAGCTTGGAATATACCGATACCGCGCCGGGATTATGCCCATACCCAGCCTGGGTTATACCCATACCCAGCCTGGGTTATACCCATACCCAGTTTGGAATATGCCCATACCTAATAACACTTATGCAGGAGTTTTATCTCAAAACTGAGATTAAAATTGACAGCCCTAAGGAAAAGGTTTATTATCAAATTAAAGCAAAAAAATAGTATGTATTACGTTTATGAAAATTGGAGGGCAAGGGGACATAAAGCAGTAATCCACATGGGCTCATGTGGATTTTGTAATAATGGACAAGGGGTTTCAACTGGTACGCGCTCAGATAATGGGAAATGGCACGGGCCATTTAAAACTAGACAAGAAGCAAAAGATGTGGCTAATAAAACAGGGGGAACAATTATCTATCATAGATGCATTCAGTTGTAGCGGCTTAATTATGGAAGAATATAAAGATTCTAAAATTGAGGCACACCAAAAAAAACTATCCCTTAAAAAGGTAACAAAAGGAGGACTAGGTTGTCTTGGTATTATTATTGCTCTTATAGCTCTAATGATTTTAGGATCATGGCTTCAGGAAAAAGATAAGGATGCCGAGAAAGACTCGGGGACATCATCCGTTACTTCTCACAAAAAACCAACAATAAAAAATGCAAAAGTTTTGTATTCTGAAGGGGCCACCTTACTTAATGTTGCTATTGATGAAAAAGCTTTCGACGATTACTGTAATGTTCTTGCTGTAGAAGATAAATACGGGTATGAAGAATTGATTCTGTCAGGAAGAATATTTAGCGTTGAAAATAATATTGAAGTGTTGGTTCTTAAAGGGGGCTTTTTTAAAAGTAAAGTAAGAATTCTTGAGGGAAAAAGCATCGGGATGTCTGGTTGGGTAGAAAATGAGTGGCTTAATGACTAAAATTTATATAAAATAAATTATGTTAAAAAATTTCTTCCTGCGCATCGGCACGGCCACGACCTCACGTAAGAAATCGGCTATCAAGGCCGCCCTGGACGGCCGGATGCAGATGCGGCATCTGGATTACGTGATGCTCCGCTACCGCTACGCGCTGGTCGGGCCGATTATCGCTTACGTCCAGACCCATTATGGCACCGGCAAAATTATCGGCTTTGACCCCGAAGAATTAGCCCTCAACTGCGTCAAGGACGCCTTTGTCCACATCAAGGAATACGACCCCAAATACCGTTTCCGGACGTTCCTGGCCCAGAAGATAGTCGTGCCCGCCCTGGCCGAGGTGGTGCGCCAGGCCATCAAGGAACGAGGCGCCATTACCGAGTATCTCCTGGAAAAGAAGGCCGTGGATAAGTTCGAGGATGATTTGCGCTATGCCCTGACCAAGGAGCTGGTCTTTGACGCCCTGATGAAATACAAGCAGGACGACCCCATAAAATACGAGGTCTTCTGTGTGCGTTATTACGAGAAACTGGCCTGGACTGAGATTCTGAGCGAACTGAAAAAGGGCTACCCGCAATTAGAGATGAATACCTGGCAAGGCGTGCAGAATATGTATAAACGGGCCGAGACCGAATTAAAGCGTTTATTCCGTGATATCGTCCGCACCGGCCGGTACCTGGACAAAGACCTGAGACTGTCTAAGGACATAATGACCCGCCTCAGAGCCGAGACCACAAAGAAGTAAGCCACAAATTACACGAGTTAAACTGAAAGGGGTTCATAATGGTAAATGGCCCAAAAGATAAAAAAATAGAAGGGACACATAAATATCTCACACCAGATGCTGAACGGGATATCAGCCCTGAAGACCTCGCCAAGATGGACAAAGAAACACAAATAGAGATAATGGAAACATGGTTTTACCAACATTATGAAGACCCTGTACAACATACACCCTATGATGAAGATGAATATGTTTTTATATGGGGCGGACCTTACGATGCTCTTGAGGAGCTCATGGCTGAATTCGAGGGTATTATTCCCATAGCAGTAATTGAAAAATTGGCAGGCAAGCTTTACTCCATATGTCCTGGCTGGTCCGGTAAAGCGTGGGCTGACGAGGAAGCCGGCCGTTTTGTTTTTGGTATTGAAGAGAATGCCCTTTCTTCGCTAAAGCATGGAGTAGAACATTTTATTGCTAAAGAAACAGATGAGAATGAAAATATTAAATTTGCCATTATTCATATATTCCATGCATTAGAACTATTCTTAAAGGCAAGACTTGCTAAGGCACACCGCTTGCTAATTTATTCTAAACCGGAATGTGCGATAAATGATGATGCCCACACAGTTGACTTCAAAATGCTTATATGTCGGTTAAATAATATTGCAGTAAATGTATCAATAAATGAATTAGAACCTCTTCGAAAAATACGAAATTGTATAGAACATCATCAAATAGAAGCTGATAAAGAAGAAGTAAAGCAGTATATTGGACGTGTTGCACGGTTTTTAGATAAGTTTTTAGGAGAAGAACTCGGGATAAATCTTAAGCAAAAACTACCGGGTAATTTATACGTAACTTTATCGCAAGCAATTTATTCTTATGAAGAACGAATTAAGAAAGCCAAAGAAGAAGCAGAGAAATATGTAGCTCAAAATAAAGGCTATGCAATAGAGTCATGCCCGGAATGTTTAAATATAACATTAACAACACCTACTCTCGAATATGGACCCGCACATTGTTTTTTATGTGATAAAGATTTTTACCCCCAACAATGTTTAAAATGTGGAACCACAATGCTAAAATCACAAATCTTAGGCCAGTGCGATATGTGCGATGGCGAATTAATGTCTAATAATTAATATATTGAGATAAGAGTATATTGTGTAAATCAGAATTGCTGTAATGTTAGAAATCCCCAAACAAATCTGGCAAAAGATAGCCGGCTACGGCAAGCCTCAACAGGTTTTCCGGACCAATCACGAAAATGTCCTATGCTGGAAGGCCATCCGCAAGGCCGACAAGAAACCGGTTGTAATTAAACTGTTTGAATGGGTGATTATAGAGGAAGCTAATGCCGAGATAAAGGCCGCCCGAACAATTAAAGATATTGATCATCCAAACCTGATTAAAATCTTTGATGTGGGCGAAGATGAGGATATTGGTGTCTATTACGTAATGGAGCACTGGGGCGATGATTTACGCAATACCATCCGGGTCAAACCCGACCCCAGGATTACCGTTGAAATTATCAAGCAGGTACTGGAAGGCCTGACGGAACTGCATAGGCATAAGATGACTCACCGGGATGTCAAGCCGGAAAATATTTTTATTAGAGGTAGTATAACTAAATTAGGCGATTACGGGCTGGTCAAGTCCCAGCGCTATGTAACACAGCTCACCACTATTGCCGGCACACGGGATTATATGGCGCCAGAAATTGCATCGGGCAATTATGACCGCACGGTTGATATCTATTCTACAGGTATAGTGCTAAGAGAATTGTTATCATGGAAACGACCCCCGTTTACGAATAATATTAAACCGATAGATGTTTCTGATATTCTCTGGGATATTATTAAAACGGCAACCGCAGACAGAGTAAGGGATCGTTTTAAGACTACAGATGAATTTATTCAAGCCTTAGAAGGCGAAATCAAATCCGGCATCAGGTCAATAGCAGCTAAAATTATATTAGACAAAATGAAAAATAAGGAACTAGCCACTGGTACAAAATCTGCATTACTGCCGGAGGCGTCTAATGATGATAAAAAACCAATTTTCCAAAAACTAGATATCCAACGTTACCCGCCCAAGCCGACGCTTTACGGCGAGCAGGATAAGCCGGGAGTATTGATTCAGACGCTCCAGGCGCAGCTTGATGATTTGGCAAAGGGCACTGATTATGAAGCAATGCTCAAGGTGGCTCGGCCGCTGGCAACTGAGGTGGAACGCCGTTTCGGCAAGGACAATTCCCGCACTGCTGATGCCTATGACCGGATTGGTTGGGTCTTCCTCAAGATGGCTAATTACCGCGAGTCCGGCAACTGGTATTTGGATGCGTCTAAGATTGACCTTAAACTCTATGGCGAACAATCTAGAGAATATCTGGGCAGTTTGTATCGCCTGGCCGAAACCCATCTGGCCGCAGAGGACTCTCCGTCGGCTGAAGATTATTACAATCGGATGTTAACGATAATGGAAAAACTTCCTACAAAAGGTCATCCGGAAGACGCTATTATCCGCAATAACCTCGGCGCGGTTAATCACCTTACCAAGAAATATGATGATGCACTTAAGAACTATCAACAGGCGCTGACCATAAACGAGAAGCACTCCAAAGCCGATGGGATAGCCATAAACCTTTATAATACGGGATTGGCTTATGAAGCAAGGGGCAACAAACCCGCGGCTGAGCCGCTGTTCAAGCGCGCCGTCCATTTCGCCGCCAATGCCTTCAAACCCGGCGACCCGATATTACAACAGATAGTTACCAAAGGCGAACAGGCTGAAAAAATGATAGTCATCAGCCCACAGCAGATAAAGATACCGCTGAAGACTAAGAGTTGAAACAGAGCGAAGCCTCCAGTGCGAATATCACTAAGTTTTTGTCCAGATGAAGCACATCCGGATCTTCCGCCAGAGGCTGAAAAGGTTACCTATCAGTCGCATATTTGAGGTTGCCGTTATTGCCATCGTAATAACTGATATGCGATTTGTTGGTGGAATCGACTGCAATGGATGTGTGCTCGCCGACAGTCCCCGTGGAATCAATGACGGAACAGACCCAAAAACCGAGGATATTAGTCGCGTATTTTAGATTGTTATTAACTGAACCGGTGGCATCGTAGTAGCTGATATGCGCTTTGTTGTCGGAATCGAGCGCCAGGGAGCAGTCGGCAAATTGGCCGGCCGGTTCGATAGCGGCGCAGACCCAGGCGCCTGAGACGTTGGTAGCGTATTTGAGGGCGTCGCTGTTGATATATGTGATATGCGCTTTGTTGCCGGAGTCGATGTCAATGGAGGTACTGTCCCCGACAAGACCGTCCGAATCAACGGTGGCGCAGACCCACGACCCGGAGGCGTTGGTGGCGTATTTCAAATCCTTATTAGTGTAATCCTGATAACTGATATGCACCTTATTGTTAGAATCAACGGCTATGGAGGTATAATAGCCGACATCATCCGCGGAATCGACAGTGGCACAGACCCAGGCGCCTAAGGCGTTATTGGCGTATTTGAGGTCGCCATTGGTAAGATTATAATAGCTGATATGCGCTTTGTTGTTGGAGTCTAAGGCTATGGATGTCATATAACCGACGTTATAGGTGGGATCAACGGTGACGCATACCCACGACCCGGAAACATTGGTGGCGTATCTGAGGATTTTATTGTTGTTGTCAAAATAGCTGATATGGGCCTTGTTATTGGCGTCAAGGGCAATGGAGGTGTAATGGCCGGTATCGCCGATGGAATCGATGGTGGTACAGACCCAGTCGCCGGTTTCGTTGACGGCGTATTTCAGGTCGCCGTAACCTAAATCATAATAACTGATATGGGCATTGTTATTAGAGTCGATGGCGATAGAGGTGTTATAGCCGACGTCGCCCACGGAATCACAGGTAACACATAACCACGAGACGGTGGAAAAACTCCAGACCAAGCCGGCGGTGGCTCCGGCAGAGTTCTTAGGGTCGATGCGCCAGTAATAAGTGACGCCCTGGGGCAATGTGCCGGGGTCATAGTTTGTGGCGGCGGTGTTTGTAACGGGGGCCCATCCGGCGGTAGTGATGCCGAAGTAGACATCGTAAGAATCGGCCCGGGCGGCCGAGGACCAGCTCAGCTGTTGCGCATCCAAAATGTTCGTCGAGCCGTCAGCCGGCACCGGCGATGTTACCTGGGGCGGCGGGTCGAGCAGAGTGGTGAAGCTCCAGACGTTGCCGGCGGCGGTGCCGACCGAGTTCTTGGAATCCACCCGCCAGTAATAAGTGACGTCCTGGGTCAATGTGCCGGGATCATAGCTTGTGGCGGCGGTGTTTGTAACGGGAGCCCATCCGGCGGAGGTGATGCCGAAGTAGACGTCGTAAGAGGTGGTCCGGTCGGCCGGCGCCCAGCTCAGTTGTTGCGTATCCGGAGTTCCGGTTGCGCCGTCAGCCGGCGCGGGCGATGCCGCCTGGGCGGGCTGGGTGAACATAGTGGTGAAACTCCAGACGGTTCCGGTGATGGTGCCGACGGCATTCTTTGAATCTATCCGCCAGTAATATTTAGTGTTATCGACCAGCGTGGCCAGATGATACGACGTGCCGGGCTGGTTCCTGACGAATGTTCCCGGACTGGCGGTGCCGAAATAGATATCGTAAGAGGTGGCGTTGTCGACAACAATGGCGTAAATCAGGGTGGTCAGGGAGACGTTGATTGCGCCGTCAGCCGGGTAAGGCGCGGTGACCTGGTCCGGCAGTCCGCTGCTGCCGGTTTCTTTTTTATTGCCGGAGCCTTTTTCGCACGCCCCGCCGTAGCCGAGGAATAATATCAATGACAGCAAAAATGCCGCAACTAGGCGGGAGAAACAAGCCGGCTGCATACGAATCTCCTTTGAATATTAATTTTCCAAGTGGCACAGAGCCGCCTGATTCTTTTCTTCAAGGCGACTATGTTATAACTTATTGGGAAATGATGTCAAGTTTTCAGTCGCAGGTTGTGCGAATTCTTCTGTGGGCTAGAGCGAACTTAAGATTCCCAGCCTGAGCAATGGGAGCATTATCTCGTGGTGGCCGGTCAGGTTGATGCCGACGGCACCTTTGCCGGCCACCCGGCCGGTGACGTTCTGGCGCGGGCGGTAGTGCTGTATCATATCCAGGTTGGCAGTGGTAAAATCCGTAAGCTTGTGTCCCAAATTACGGGCGATGGCCACGGCCTTGAGGAATACTTCGGGCATTATCACGGCCGAGCCGATGTTGAGCCAAACGCCTTTATCCAGCCCGGAGACGGCCTCGGCGAAGATACGGAAGTCGTCAAGCGTGCTCTTGCCCAGCTGTTCGCCGGAGATGCAGGAGTGCATATGGACGATGTCGGTGCCGATGGCGACGTGGACGGTGGCCGGAATATTGTTGCGGACGGCCACGCCGAGGATGCTGTATTTTTTATATTGGCTGTTTTCCTTATTAATCATCTGCCCCAGCGCCCGGCCCAGTCCGATATCTTCTTTGGCGGCGGCCTTGGCGGCGCGGGCGAAGCCGAATGCGGTCTCTTCGGACATGCCGAATGAGCCGTCTTTGATGGCTTCCTCGACGTCCTCGGAGGTGGCGCCGATGAGGGATATCTCGTAGTCGTGGATGGCCGCGGAGCCGTTCATAGCCACAGATTTGATGATGCCCCGGTCTATCAGGTCGATGATGACGGGCGACAGTCCGCATTTGATGACGTGCCCGCCCAGACCAACACCGATGAGTCGTTTCTCCTTATGCGCCCGGACTATTGATTCGACCAGCTTATTGAAATCTTTGCCGCCCAGGATGTTGGGCAGTGATTTGAAGAAGCCGGCCCATTCCTTACCCGGTTCGGCCAGCGCGGCAAAGTCTTTTACATTAACAAGGCTGGCACGATCCTTGATGGAATATGTCTTTAACTTATGTAACGGTAACATAAGCGGTCTTATATACCAATCTGCCTGGTTATGCAATATTTTTTTGGTATTATTTAGCGGACGAGATAAGCCGTACCTAAAACCAGAAGGATAAATGGCCGGGGAAACCACCCGGATATCGGCGCAACCGGTGAAACCAAATAGACCGGAAACGCTTAAATATACAATAATCCGGGCGAGTTGTCCGTTACACTATTGTAACGTAAATAACCTATATTTACATATAAGTAACACCCAATGGCCAGAGGCCGACAGGACTTGATGATTTAGGGCTGAAACCCCTTTATTTTGGGCTTAGGACGGCATTTTGCGGCGGCTTATTGATTCGTGATTGGCACGATTTTTGCTTATAAATACACCGGTTTTGAGGGGTTGCCGGGACGGACTGGACAGTGTTTTGTACCGGCTAAAGACGATATCCTGGTTGTTATTAGTAATGACGTAAAACTGGCTGCATAAAACAGCTTTTATATCGCAAAATAGTTGACAAAATTTGGGCGGCTGATAATATTTCAGCGGTTGATAATATCAATTATTAAGGAGAATCTCTTATATGAGAAAAACAAATCTTAGGTATTCTCTATTAGTCTTACTGGTCATCATAAGCCTGGGTTTAGGCCTTAAATTCCCGGGTTGCGTCATCTGGGAAGACGTAAAAGTAGAGGATAAATCCGGCGGCAGCGGCGATTTGCTGGCCCCATCCAATCTGGGCGCCACACCCCTGGCCTCGACCAGGATTGACCTGACCTGGACCGATAACTCTTTCAATGAAAGCGGATTCAGGGTGGAAAGAAGCGACGACGCCGGTATCAGCTATTCTCAAATCGGCCTGGCCGCGGAAAACGAGACCGTTTTCTCCGATGAAACCATTACCGTTGCCGATATATATTACTACCGGCTGTGTTCATACAACCTTTCGGGAAATTCCCTGTATGCCGGCCCGATATCAACCAGCAATACGGCTCCGATACTGCCCTCACTGCTGACCGGCACGGCTAAATCATACACCCAGATAGACCTGGTCTGGCAGGATAATTCCAATAACGAAACCGGGTTTAAAGTGTATCGCGCCACGGACGGCGTTAATTTCCAATTGCTTAAGGCCATCCTTTCGGACGACCCCTTATACCGAACATCGCCCACGGCCATAACCGCGACTTATACCGATGCCGGCCTGGCACCGACGACGTCTTACTATTACAAGGTTCTTTCCTACAACACCGGTTTGGGCGATTCGGCTTATTCAAACATCATCCAGGTAACAACGCTGTCCGTTACCGACCTGGTCAAGACCTGGGGCGGCAGTTCCAACGAAGCGTTCAACAAGATGACGCTCGGCTCAGACGCCAGCATCTACCTGTGCGGTTATTCCAGCAGTTACGGGGCCGGCAGCCGGGATGCCCTGCTGATGAAATATGACAGCGGCGGCAAGATTACTTTGCAAAAGACCTGGGGCCAGACCGCGGATGATGAAGCCACCGGCATTGTTCTGGACAATGACAAGAATATCTATATCAGCGGCCGGACGTATAATTTCTCTTCGAGAGAAGGCGCGGTTTTTTTAACCAAATATAATCCTTTCGGGACTTTGCAATGGTCAAGATTATGGGACGGCAATAATTCCGAAAACGCCAATTCGATGGTCCGGACAACGGGCGGTATTTATATCGTCGGGGAAACACGCAGTTACGGGGCCGGCGAAACAGATATGCTTATCTTGAAATACACCGAGGAAGGTTCACTGACCTGGACCAGGACCTGGGGCACGCCGACCGCGGAAACGGCTAATGCCATAGCGGCTGACGGCTCCGGCAACATATACATCACCGGCGAAACCAATTCCGTCAGCACGGCTGACGTGGCCATTATCAGCATGGACCCAAACGCCAATATCAGGTGGCGCCGCATGTGGATAGACAATAACAATGAGCGTGGACGGGCCATTGCCGTTTCGGCTACCGGAGACGTTTATATAGCCGGAGAAACTGATTCGTCCGGCGCCGGCTCTATGGATGTTGTGCTCTACAGGTATAACAGCGCCGGAGGTATTCAGTGGGTAAGACGATGGGGCGGCTACAGGGATGATAATCCTTACGGCATAGCCGTGGATTCATCCAGCGGCAATATTTATATTTGTGGAACAACCGACAGCTTTTACACCTCAAAATCCCTGTTCCTGGTCGCCTATAACTCTTTAGGCGACATACAAAGCCAACAGGTCTGGGAAGGAACGCTCGATGACAGCGGATTTTTCATTAAGTCAGACCAGTTTAGTGTTTTCACCTGCGGCAGCACCAGGAATAAAACAACCGAAGGGGCATGGACGAATATTTCGGGGTCCGCCGGCTCTAATTTTTCATATGCCCGGACTTTATCAGATAATCAGGTAGGCGGAACAACCAGCGCTCCGGGAGCCGTATTGGCCGGACCTGTTACCGGGGCAATAGACGGAACGCCGGCCGGAGTGGAAACCGGCGCCGGGCAGGACGATACATTGCTGTTAAGAACAAGAAAATAGTTTTCTTGGATATTATTTATATCGTAGAGAAGGAGCAATTATGCAAAGACGTATCGTACTATCTATCTGCGCATTACTATTCCTGAGTTCTTTGTTCATCGCGGCCAAGGGCTCGTGCGTTTCAAACCGCACCAAAATAAATACCGACTCCAGCAGATTTTCCATGCTATCGCCGACTAGCGGCGCCGTGAACGTTTCCTACAAAACGCCGGTATTTACATGGACCGACCTTGACAGCGAACAGAACTATATTTTGCAAATAGATAATGAAAGCAATTTTGACACCCCGGTTTATGTGAACGACGGCATTCCGCCTGACACCACGTCTTTTACGCTGCCGATAGGAAGATTATTGAGGAACACCACATATTGGTGGCGCATCCTGGCGGTTGACCTACACACATCGGAAAGAATTACCGCCTCTAATGCGCCTTTTAGTTTCACCACAGCTGATATTTTAACCGCACCCGAGGCATTCGATTTAATCAGCCCGAATAACGGAGACATCGTATACGGACTCACCCCCATTTTAAGTTGGTCTAATCCCGAAACGGGAAAAACGTTTACCCTGCAGGTGGATAATAACAGCGCTTTTACAAGCACGCCGCTTATTTATACGACCAGTATAACATCATCCGGCGCCTCAACAACATCTTGTACGATTCCGGCAAGCACATTAGAAGTCTATAAAACGTACTATTGGAGAGTCGTTGCAGTCAATGAAATGGGGCAAACCCCGGCCACAAACGCACCTTGGTCGTTCTATACCATGGGACCGCTTCCGGGAGAATTCTCGCTGATAACCCCTACTTATAACAGCGTTCAATACACCTTAACGCCCACTTTTTACTGGGGAATGTCAAGCGATGCCCAATACCATACCATGGAAATATCCATAACCGATACTTTTACCAGCCCGGTTACCCGAACCATTTCACCGGCCGTTTATCCGGCCACCTGTACTACATATACTTATGCAACATCGCCTTCGGATAGTTTTGTTTTGGAAGTCCGGCAGAAATATTATTGGCGAGTATTTTCCAATAATACTTCCAGGCCTTACCTGCCCAGCCGAGATGGCGTACTCGGTTACATTGAAATACCCGGTGCGGTCAGTTCCTCTTATAGTGCGTTCACGACTTTCCAACCCGGCGAAGCGCCTGAGCCTTTCACCATGATTACTCCGACTAACACAGCGAGAAATGTAATTCAGTCTCAGGTATTTCAATGGTCTTACTCTACGGGGACTGCTACTTATACATTGCAGATAGACAATAACAGCAATTTCTTATCTCCGGAATTTTCAGACAACGCGATCCCGTCAAATGTCATTGATACCAGCACCAGGCCGATTACGCCTGGCATTTTGTGGGCCGGAACAACTTATTATTGGCGCGTTATCGCCGTGAACTCAAACGGGCAGGTAACAGCAACCGGCGCGCCGTGGTCGTTTACCATAAGGCCGTGGGCTGAAGATACGCCGACTACTATCGAACAGTTATTCCCGGGCCGGGCAGGCCATACGGCTATATGGACCGGTACGGAAATGGTTATCTGGGGCGGCCGAGGTGCCAATGATGAATACTACAACTCCGGATGGAAATATAATCCTTCAAATAACGAGTGGGTGGATGTAGCCATGACCAATGCGCCGGTATCCAGAGCATACCATACAGCGGTCTGGGACTCAGCCCGCGGCAATATGCTTATCTGGGGCGGATGGAACGGCACCACAACGCACGGCAGCGGCGGCATACTTAATATCGACCTTAATACCTGGGTCGCTATTACGACTACCGGCGCGCCTTTATCCAGAACCGACCATACGGCTATCTGGGTTTCTTCCAAAAATGCCATGTTTGTTTGGGGCGGCGGTTGGCAGGGTGTTGAGTATTTCAACGATGGATTTAAATATACCTATTCCGTAGACTGGACAACTAATCCTGTAAGCATCACTGACAGCTGGTCGCAAAGAAGTCCTTATGCTTTTGACACCAATAACACCAGTTCAGCATTAAGCGGCAGACTAAAGCATACGGCAATCTGGGGTTACGATGACGGTGGCGCAGATATTTTCGCTCCTTCGATAACCGGAACTGCACCATCATCGCCGGGACGGAATGACGGCTGGGAAATGTATGTCTGGGGCGGTTATAACGGCGCCTGGTTCTTGAGCGATGGAGCCCGTTATTCAGATGATATCAATAATTGGAAAAGAATAACCACGGACTCACCCTGTCCGACCGCAAGATATAAACATACGGCGGTGTGGACCGGAGCAGAAATGGTGATATGGGGTGGGCAATACGGCGGCACATATCTTAACAGCGGCGCAAAGTTTTATCCGGGCCGACCGGCATATACCTATTATGGCGCATGGGCTGACATTGTGAATTATTCTTACACGTATGACCCATCCAGAGGTTACTACTATACCTCGGTTTATTCGCCGATTAACGGATGGACAACGATAAATACGGCCGGCTCGCCGGCCCCCCGCTCAGGACATACCGCGGTAATAGCATCGACTGTAGGCAAAATGCTGGTTTGGGGCGGACGCGATGCATCCACGTATCTGAATAGCGGCGGCATGTATGATACCTTTTCTGATATATGGACTCCGATGTCCAGTTTAAATGCTCCTCAGGGCCGCGAAGAACACACTGCGGTCTGGTCCGGCACGGAAATGCTGGCATGGGGCGGATTCCGCGATACTACTTTCTATAGTGACGGCGGCAGGTTCAATCCAACCACTAATACATGGACGCCGATTGCGTCTCCTTCAAGCCTTGGAATCGCAGCCAGAGAGCGTCACACTGCGGTCTGGACCGGCACGGAAATGATTATGTGGGGCGGCGATATAGGATTCACTTCCACCTTGAAGTCCGGAGCCCGGTATAATCCGACTTCAAACAAATGGGGCTCGGTATCCCTGTCTAATTCACCTGCGGCCAGAACACAACATACATCTATTTGGATTCCTGCGGTAGTAACTAATACCACCGTAAGTGAAACAATGATATCCTGGGGTGGTTATAGCGGAACCGCTTGGTTAAATACCGGAGCAATCTATAACCCAAGAACAAACACCTGGTCATCAATAAACAGTAGCCTGGGCAATACCCCAAGCATCAGGGCCGGCCATATCGCCGTCTGGGATGATGTTTATGAACAAATGATTATTTGGGGCGGCGCAGACGGGACTAATTATCTTAATACTGGAGCACGTTACAATCCGGGATCGGGCGGTTCATGGCTATCAAGCACAACTACCGGCGCGCCATCAGTCAGATCGCAGCACACAGCCGTTTGGACTGGCACGGAAATGCTTATCTGGGGCGGTTTTAATGAAGATAGCGGCAACGTGGTCCGGTTACAAACAGGCGCCAGATATAATTCTAACCCGGCAGGTGACAGTTGGACCGCTATAACAACTGCCAGCGCCCCGGTTTCCAGATCAGGACATACAGCAGTTTGGGCGCCCGGATATGGCATGATGGTCTGGGGCGGCGAATCGGCTATAAACGTGCCACTTAACACCGGCAGCGTATATTCAACTACGGCAAACACTTGGGTAACCATTACCACTCCGGCTACCATTACAGCCAGAGCTTTCCACACGGCTGTATGGACCGGCACGGAAATGGTTGTCTTCGGCGGCTGGAATGGCACAGTTTATATGAAAGACGGCGGCCGATATGACCCCATAACCGACACATGGAAATCATTTGATATCACTACCACGACCGAGAGGGCTTATCATTCGGCTGTCTGGGTAGGACCGCCCAGTAATCAGATAATCCTCTGGGGCGGCGCAATTTTGGGCGGATATACCAATACCGGCGTAAGATATGTACCGATGGATTAAAATAAGCCCCTTTATTTAATCACATCGGGTGTTAAGCGGGTTTATAATAGCCTGCCATTTAATTCTTGTTACCAGGTGAAACTGCTTGCTTTTATTCTCTCTGTTTTTGCACCAGGCTTAGGCCAGGTCTTGCTTAGCCGCTATAAGCGCGGGATTATCATATTTTTTTCGTGCATTATTATTTTAGACCTAGCTTTTGTTATACTCCCCTGCCTTTCCGGGATATCAACCAACCTAAAGAACACTTTGTTACTGACCTTAACCGCTATCTATCTATATAATTTATACGATATTATATGGATAGTTTTTCTGCGAGAACGGAATAGATTCCTGAAGAAAAAGAAACTCCTCCTTAAAAGCAGTATTATATCTTACATAAATAACGACATGAAAAACGCCCTGGTAAAGACAAAAAAACTGTTACGCATTGACCCGGATGATACTGATACTCTATTTTACCTATCCACAATTCTTGGTACTCTTAATAATCCGACGAAAGCAAAAAGACTTTTTAGTAAATGCTCTGATTTATCTAATAAATGGCAAAGGATGAAAAATGAAAGAATTGACTTATAAGGATGCCGGTGTTGACACCACTACAAAAGACGGGGTAATAGATAGAATCTTGGCAATGATGCGACGTACTTACGACCCCCGGGTAATCGACCTGCCTTGGGGATTCGGAGGGCTATTTTCACTCACGTCTAAAGATAAGCTATTTGCTAAAAATTATAAGTGCCCGGTACTGGTCAGCTGCACCGATGGTGTCGGGACAAAGCTCAAGATCGCTTTCATGATGAACAAACACGATACTATCGGTATCGATCTTGTAGCCATGAGCATTAATGATCTGATTGTTCAGGGCGCGGAGCCGTTATTCTTCCTAGATTATATTGCCATAGGCAAAGTTAACGAAAAATCCTTACTTGACATTGTTAAGGGCATAGTCCACGGCTGTGAACAGTCCGGATGCGCGTTACTGGGCGGCGAAACCGCTGAAATGCCCGGATTCTACAAAGCTGGTGAATATGAAATGGCCGGATTTGCTGTCGGGATTGTCGATAAAAACCGCATCATACGCGGGGACAATGTCCGTCCAGGAGATATAGTAATCGGACTTGCTTCAAGCGGACTACACAGTAACGGATACTCGCTAGTCAGAAAAGTTTTAATAGATAAAGCCAAACTCAAGCTGGGAGAATATTATCCCGAATTAAAAACGACTCTCGGCGAAGAATTGATAAAGCCAACTAGGATATACGCCAGGACAATTAAAGGAATACTGACTGCTTACCACTCAAAACGCGCCATAAAAAGTATTGCCAACATTACCGGAGGAGGCATGATAGAAAATATCCCCCGCGTCATCCCCCCGAATATTAACATCGAAATAGATTCGTCGTCATGGAAGCCTCAACCAATATTTGACTTTATTCGGAAACATGGCAATATCACATCTAAAGAAATGTTCCGGGTTTTCAATATGGGAATCGGCATGGTAATTATCGCCGACTCCTACTATACTGGAGCAATGATGCGCAGACTTAAAAAAGCGGGAGAAACACCTTATCTTATCGGTAAAGCGAAAAAAGGGTCTCGCGAAGTAGTTATTAAATAGGTGGCTGATGAAAGTATTAAAATTCTTTATCACCGGTCTGGTTATCTTAGCTCTCTGTCCCAAACAGAGGCAATTAAAAAAATAAATGTACTTGAAATAATTTTTACTATGAGAAACGTTAGCCGCACAGTTATTACTTTATTCTGTATACTAATCCTTGTTTTATTTGCAACTAAATGTACTTCGGGTGAAATGAATCGTCGCATAGCGGAAATAGAGAAAAAAAATCAATTAATCACAAGGCAACTCCAAGACATTTCTAACTCCAGCGATGAGGATAAAAAAGCGCTTGAGTACATCCGTTTTGAATTAAAAATATTGCGTGAAGAAATAATGCACAATGAACGCCCTAAAAATGACTCATCAATGCCTGAGCAGCTAAACAAGCTAGTTAAATCCTTAGAATCTGAGACGGCTAATATTCCGGAAATCAGCGCCAAACTTAGACTTTTTGGGAAATCCGCAGTAGCTGCCCTGGTTGAAACTTTACGAACACCAAACCTTCTCTACCGAACGCGAATTGAAGAATCCTTAAGCCAAATGACAGCTTACGAGGTCATCCCAATTATCTCCGTCGCTCTCAAGGAAAAAGATATCAGAATATCCGCAGCCCACGTCCTGGGAAATCTTCAGGATCCTTCAGCCCTGCCTATTCTGGCCGAAATGATTACTGACCCAGATAATACCTTTTCTTTTGCCATTGGAGAAGCTTTGATAAAACTTAAAGATAAAAGAGGCATTCCTATAATGATAGACGCTTTAAAGAGTAATGAATCATCACACCAAGCGCTGGCTATAAGCCTGCTCTCCAAACTTAATGCAGGAGAGACATTTGGATATAAGCATTACTTAACAATTAAAGAGCAACAGGAACCAATAGATAAATGGAATAATTGGTGGCTTAAAGAAAGCGCGAACTTCCAATTCCCCTAAATAATGAATTTTATCGCCCAAATTATACATAATAAATCCATCTCGCCTAACGCTGGCCGAATGATGCTATCATTAGACTCAAAATTATATATCAAGGCCTTTAATACAATCGAACCAGGACAATTCATCCATTTAAAAATTAATAATGAGTTACTTCTACGCCGTCCGTTTAGTATATATGACGTTTTGCAAAATAAAAAAATAGAAATTATATATCAAGTAGTTGGTCAGGGTACAAAATTAATGCGTCAATTGAAACCAGGCAAAAAACTAACTCTTTTTGGACCTTTAGGAAAAGGGTTTAAGCTAACTCCTAATACAAGACATGCTATCCTAGCCGGGGGAGGTATCGGCATTGCCGGATTGCACTTATTGTTAAAATACTTAGTCCATAGTAAATGCTATAATATAACTGTTCTGCTCGGGGCACGGACTAAAAATCAACTTTATTGCTTAACTGATTTCAAGCGGCTATCCACAAATATCCACGTCGCTACTGAAGACGGTTCAGTCGGGATCAAAGGGATGGTCACTGATTTACTTAATAAAACCATTAATAGCCAACATGGGAAACCGGTTATATACTCCTGCGGGCCAATACCAATGATAAATGCAATTTGTAATATCGTCACGAAGTACAATATTCCGGCACAAGTCTCTATGGAATCCCGAATGGGTTGCGGAATAGGTCTATGCCGGGGATGCGTTTGCAAAGTTGTTAAAAAACCAGGTTCCTGGGATTGGGCCACTGTTTGTAATGAAGGTCCCGTTTTTAAAGCAGACAAACTTTACAGACGTTAGTAATTTAGCCCTCTTTTTTTCTTGACCCTCTCTTCTTATTCTGATATTTAAAATATCGTCTATGGATATCTTTAATAAATGTTTCAATTATACTAGAGCTAAAGAAGCTAAGGAAAAGGGCTATTACCCTTATTTTAAAGCTATTCAATCCGGAGCCGATGTAGAAGTAATTATCGACGGAAAAAAGATGATTATGATTGGCTCCAATAATTACCTGGGCTTAACCCAAGATAATCGAATTAAAGAAGCGGCTATAAAGGCTATAGAAAAATACGGTTCGGGCTGTACTGGTTCAAGATTTCTAAACGGGACGCTCGATATTCATGAAGAACTGGAATCTAAACTTGCCCAGTTTATGAACAAACCAGTTTGCCTGGTTTTCTCTACAGGATTTCAAACTAATCAAGGTGTAATATCTACATTGGTGGGTAAAGATGATACAGTCATTATTGACCGTGCCGATCACGCCAGCATCGTAGACGGATGCCGGCTATCCTTTGGCCGAACAATAAAATACAAGCACAATGACATTGAAGATTTGGAACGTATTCTTAAAGATCTAGCTAATCCAAAATCAGCACTGGTAATAGTGGACGGCGTATTCAGCATGGAAGGTGATATTGCAAACTTAACAGACATTGTAAAACTAAAGAAAAAATACGGTTTTCGATTGATGGTTGACGACGCTCATGGAATTGGCGTTCTGGGCAAGAACGGCCGTGGAACAGCCGAATATTTAAATATCGAAAGCGATGTTGATTTGATTATGGGCACGTTCAGCAAATCATTTGCATCACTAGGCGGATTTATTGTCGGCGAAGAACCAGTCATTAGTTATATTAAGCACCTCTCAAGAGCATTAATATTTTCAGCTAGTATGCCACCTTCCGCTGTAGCCACCGTATTGACAGCCCTCGACATCTTAATAAAAGAACCTAATCGACGCGAACGTCTTTGGCAGATTACCCGTAAGATGCAGCATAATTATAAGGCCTCGGGTTTTAATATTGGTCATACTCAAACTCCTATTATACCGTTAATTCTGGGCAAGGATATGCTTACTTTTGAATTCTGGAAACAACTTTTCAATAACGGGGTTTTTGCAAACCCTGTTATCAGCCCGGCTGTACCACCTGATGGATCTCTTATCCGAACCAGCTATATGGCTACCCACACAGACAATGAATTAGATAAAGTTATGGAAATATGTGTAAAAACTGGTAAGAAGCTGGGTATAATTTAAATATGATCTCGGTTAAACAACTTCCTTGCCACCCTTGGCATGATTTTATATATTTACCCTGGACTGCCCGGCTCTATAAGGATAATCTAAACTGGGTCCCAAACCTGATCAGCGAAGATAAAAAATTGCTCACCCCTAACATACATCCATTCCATCGGCATGGCCAGGTCCAGCTATTTGTTGCGTATTCTGACGAAATGAAACCCTTGGGCCGTATTGCAGCTATTATTAACGAAGCTCATAATAAACTATATAATGACCAAGCAGGATTCTTTGGTTTGTTTGAGTGCATCAACGATAAAGCTGTAGCACAAGAACTCTTTACTGCGGCTGCAGGATATCTTAAAAATAAGGGTATGAAAATAATGCGAGGGCCGATGAATTTTTCTACTAATGAAACCTGCGGATTGCTCGTAGAGGGCTTTGACTCTCCACCAATGTTTATGATGACTTATAACCCGAGTTATTATATGCGGCTTTTCGACGATACTGGATTAATAAAATCGAAAGACCTTTTTGCCTGGTATGTCGATGACACTTTAGTCATACCCAACAAAATGATTAGGGTAGCAGAACGTGTCAAGTCTCATCTCAGGATTACCGTCCGCCGGGCTAATATGAAACACCTTGATACAGAGATCAAAATCATCCAGGAGGTTTATAATAAAGCCTGGAGCAATAACTGGGGGTTTGTTCCCATGACGGATGAAGAATTCGAATATATGGCAAAGGATATGAAAAAAATCGTGGATCCGTCTCTTTTACTGATAGCTGAGGTTCAAAGTAAACCGGCTGGTTTTTCATTAGCATTACCGAATTTTAATATGGCCCTCAAGCATATTAATGGACGTTTGTTTCCTTTTGGCATATTTAAACTGCTTTGGCATATTTATATTAAAAAATTTAACAATGTCCGGGTAATTACCATGGGTATTATCCCTGAATACCAAAAACGCGGGATAGATGTGCTATTTTACTTGGAAACTATAAAAAATGGGATGGCTCGTGGGTACAAAGCAGCTGAGTTATCGTGGATCTTGGAAAACAATGTTTTGATGAATCGCACGATTGAATCATTAGGCGCCCGGCTTTACAAAAAATATCGACTTTATGATAAGGCGCTTTAATACCAGGCTGACAATTAACCCTGTTTTATCCGATAAAGCCAAATACCTTTGTTTGATATAACTAGTATTCCTTCAGAAATACGGCAAAGTATTACCCGGTTAGAATAATCCGGTTGGTTTAGCCCTACCGGTAATTTCATACCAATTGGTTCAGATTTACCTGGCGGAATATCTTGAATTATAATACTCTGCTCTACCGGGAAATATACATGGCTATTGGTTATAAATCCCGGGCTAATTTTTGTATCATTATTAGTTGAAACTTTCTGGCTGAGCGAGCAGTTACAGATTGATTCCATTGATATCTTCCAAACAATCTTTCCATTTTCTATATTTATGGCAATTAAATCGCCACCTTGAATTAAAACCGTATCACCTGCGCAACCTATTATAGATACAATTTCGGTCCGTGGCACATATTCATGTGTTCGCCGATCTTGATTTTGATATTTCATAGTCCCAGTTGTACGGTTAATATTAATCACCTGTTGCCATTTTATTCGACCAGAGACTATATCAAATCCAAACACCTTTCCAGAATATATTGACTGCACCACTGCAATATCACTTCTTATAATGGGAGGATTACGCATGATCTCAGTAATCTGTTTAGCAAACCCATAATAATCTTCTGATAACTGAATAATTTCTGCTGTGTTGTAATCATTCACCCACATTATTTCTCCATCTTCCGCATTTATAACAGATAAAACGGATGGGGTAAGCAAGTAAATAAAACCTTTATTTTCGGCAATCCAGGATGCATCCACCAAATTGCCTTGAATGCCTTTGCTGACACGATTAAGCGAATATATGTTTTTTTTATACATAAGATGCCCAGTATCTGCTTCATAACATAACATGCAAAACTGCCATTCATTATTATTTTTAAAAAATCCGCACAAGTACACATTTCCCCCATAAAATAAAGGGGCAGATACTCCACTTTCATTAAAACTAAGCTTTGATCTCCAAAGCTCCTTAAGCTCTGGTATTTTTAAAGCAAGCAACAACCCTTCCCTAGATTTAGTAAAAATTGTTGCATAAAGCCTTTTCCCCGAATCGTTGATTATCATCCTTGTATTATTTTTTATGTTTCCAAAATTAGCTTGCCCTCCTGCTAAACTTGGCGCAAAAAATGAGGCTATTTTACCACTCTCTAGTTCCACCGATGCAATAAACATTCCAGCATTAATATACGCTTTCCCATCTGTCATCAAGGGGGAACATAAAGAAAACTTTGACGGCTCAGCAGTATTCATAGAGTTATCTGCATGATTACCGGTTTTCTCTTTATTAGCTAAAAATAACGTCTTAATACTTTCAAATGGGCAATACCAGGATAATTCCAGCATAGGGTTTGCAACTAAAGGTATATCCGGAGGCTCAAAATTATTGGCATTGTTGCTCCCAAGCTTTAGCCGATCAGTTATCTTCTCTGGCACAATAATATTTTCCAAACTAAAGCCTTGCTTAAGACGAGTTTCAGCTTTATCTGCACTCAAGTTACGCCAGTGGGAATTTTCAATGGCCATGCGATAATACCTTATCGATTTATCATATTGGTTGGACTCAGCAAAATAGTCTCCCGCTAGAATAGAAGCATCTATTAAACCATCTCCCAGCGGATTCGCATTTATCATTTCAGTAACAGACCTGATATCACCTGATTCCCGGAACTGATTGATGGCATTTTTGAATTCAACTCGCCTAATTTCGTCAAACATATCTCTATAAATTTGCCGGCCTTCTATCGGATAGGATTGCAGTCGCCGAATATAATATTGTTTAATACCGGCATAGCAATTAACATTTATATAACAAAGTGCTTCCGGGTATTTTTTAATTAAAAATTCATAACGCTCAATAGCTTCACGCCATTGCATTTTCGCCTCATATTCAGATGCTGTTTTTAGATAGCTAACAACCTCATCGGTCTCAAAATAAATATAATTATTGCTGCTTGCGCCTATTAAATCTGCAGCAAATAGAAACATTGCAACAATTATAGAGCTGAAAAATATCGTAAGTTTATGCTTTGGGATGGAAAAAAGATAGCTTGGTTTGACCGTATTCTCTAATATCATATAAAACCAGCATTTTAAATTCTGCATCACTGAATTGCTTTTGGGAATGCTCTACAATCACCCTCCCATCCGGATTAACCAGACCTTTTTCTACCAAAGAGTCTAAAAGTTCTATTAGCCTTGGCCGTATTAAATTATCATTATAGTATTTATACGGGGGGTCAACAAAAATAACATCTATCAATCTATTTGATGCAAGATGTTCACTAATACTAAAAGCATTAATAAAAAGCACTTGAGATTTATCATTAACCTTAAGTTTAGCTATATTTCTACTCAGTACGTCAAAACATCTTCGGTTATTCTCTGAAAATATGCAGAAATCAGCACCGCGACTTAAAGCCTCCAACCCCAACGCACCCGTACCTGCAAAAAGGTCTAAACAAACCGTTCCAGGAATGATTGGAGCCATTATATTAAAAAGAGAGTTACGCATTCGGGCTAAGGCCGGACGCACACTGTTGTCATCAAGAGAAAATAAATTCATTCCTTTGGCTGAACCACCTAATATTTTCATAGAGACCCCTTTATTAACGCTTTACGTCGAAGCAAATGATGATATGCCTGAGCAAAACGGTGCGCTTCATCGCGTAGATACTGGAATATTTTCATACCTTTTTCGGAAATACTAATCTCTTTAATTTTACCATTTTCAAATGTATATAATTTTTCGTTCTTCTTCGCTAAAGCTATAAAAATCGGAAGCTTTGTCCTGTCCTTAATGTTGTAGAGCACTTCTATTACAGTATTTAGGTGCCCCTTACCACCATCTATTAAAATAATATCCGGAAAACTATTTTTTTCATTAAGCTGTCGCTGGATGTAACGAGTAATAACTTCTTTTATTCTATAATAATCATCCGCCTGCCCTTCTATTGCGGTCTTAATGCGGTAACGCCGGTACCCATCCTTGTAAGGCAGCCCATCATAAAATGTAACTATTGCACCAACAGCCGCAGTGCCTTTGATATCAGAAATATCGATAGCGGCCATAAATCTTGGCAATTGATCCATTTTTAGTGCACATTGAATAGCCTTAATTCCTGATAATTTATCAGAATTAAGCATTTGTTCTCCAGGCAAACTATTTTGCGCTATTCTTTTTAAAATATCCGTCTGATGCCGACATCTAGTAATTAATTCTGGCCTCCCCCGCGACTTGTCATTCTTTAGCTTATTTAATAAACCTGATTTATAATTATCCAAACTACCATTTAAAAACTGCTTTAATAAACTGATACTAGATTGGTAGTCTGATGAACTAATTCTCTTCAGACATGGTGCGGCACATAAATCAATATGGTGCAATAAACAACCTTTTTTATTATCCATTTGCCGACAAACTCGAAACCTAAATACACGCTGAAGCACTTTTAGAACAACCCGAAGATTTTTAATGTTCACAAATGGCCCAAAATACTCTATATTCTTGTTCTTTTCTATGCCATACTCTCGCACAATAAATACGCGAGGAAATTTTTCTTTGCTTATGGCAATACCCGGAAATGACTTGTCATCCCGTAAACGTACATTATATTTCGGCTGCTCATCCCGCACTAACCGTGCCTCTAAAAGCAAAGCTTCAATTTCCGAACCAGCAATCTTGTATTCGATATTCTTCACCCGGCTCATCAAAGCAAAAGTTTTATTGTCCAGTGCTTTACTGAAGTAGTTTGCCACGCGATGCTTGAGGCTTTTTGCTTTACCCACATAAATAATATCATTTCTCCTATCCCTCATTATATAAATACCAGGATTTTCTGGGAAATTATTTATTGACTTCTTTAGCCGCTTAATGGCCATAAATAGTTTTTATTTTAACAATCATCTGCTCCCTGGTAAACAACTTAATAAATCTATCAAAGCCATTCTGCCCCATCGTATTAGCTAAAACGGGATTATCTATCAGCTTTTGTATTGCCACAGCCAATGCTTGCGCATCTCGCGGAGCAACCAGTATCCCGCTTTTACCGTTTTCGACTATCTCTGGAATGCCATTTACATTTGAAGCAATCACCGGCTTCTTCATCGCCATCGCCTCTAGCAAAACCAGCCCAAATGACTCATAAAGTGATGGCAAAACCACTATATCCATTTTACTCACGAAAGGATGAATATTTTCGACAAGTCCGGTAAATGTTACCAATGATGTTATCTGTAATTGCTCTGAAACTGAGTGCAGATATTTTCTCTGACCACCATCACCAACCACTAATAAATTAATTTGAGGGTATTGGGGTTTAAGAATACTTATGGCCTTCAAAAGATATTCCTGCCCTTTTTCCGGACTAAGCCGTCCTATTACACCAAGAATTGGCTGGCCTTTTATTTCTGGTATCTTATCCGCCCCATTGACCAGAGCATCTAAACCATTATAAACAACTCGGAATTTCTTGTCCGGTGCTAAACCCAACATAACTTGGTCCTTCTTGTCAGACTCAGTAAGAGCAATAACTGTATTGCTACACCAACAGGTTAATTTCCAAAACCAGTAAAAAATACTCATTGATAGTCCGGTTACCTGAGGGATTTGAGCATCAGCAGAAAATATATGTCCATGTGGCGACCAAATAATATTGGGGACTCCGGTAAGTTTTGCCGCCAAACATCCTAAAAACCCAGCCTTAGAGGTATGACAATGCACAACGTCCGGATTATAGCTGCGGAAAAACCAGTATAATCTGATTAATGCTATCGTATCTTTGAAAGGAGCAATACCACGAACTAATTGGGCTAACTGCCTTATATTAATGTTAGATATAGACTTAAACTCTACCCAGAGTGACCCCTCAACTCCGGTTTCAGTTCCGCTAATAAGCGTAATGTCATATTTATCTTTAAGTGATGCTATAATATCAAAACAAACCTTCTGCGCCCCACCTCTTATCAAACGGGTAATGACATAAACAATTTTCCTACGTCTATTTCCCGAATTTGTTAGCATATAATTTAGAAATTTGTTTACCTGCCGCACTAACGACATCATCTACAGCTATCCGTTCCATGCAGGCGCGGGTAGCGCATTTCAAGTTGTGGCAAGGCCAGCAATCTATATCTTTGCGGACCATTATAAAATTAGTTTCCGGCGCATACGTACCTAAGGCCGGCCAGTTACCCGGACCAAAGATTCCAATGGTCGGCGTTTTCATGGCTACAGCCATATGCATAGGACCAGTATCATTACTTATAAAAAGATGGCATCGCTCCATTAATGCGGCCGCCTGTTTAAGCGTAGTCAGCCCAGCTGCAATAAACGGCTTCTTTTTCATTAATAATGTTGCCTGCTCAATAAGTGATATCTCCGAACGCCCTCCCGTAAAAACAATTTTAGCGCCATACTTCTCTGACAAAATATCCGCGACAGCGGCGAATCGTTCCAGCGGCCAACTCTGTCTGACTAAAGCCCAAGGGTTTGCGCCAGCATGAATTCCGATTAATAACTTGTCATTTAAATCAATGTTCTTATCGAGTAATTCCCGCGCGAACTTACGATCTGCTTCAGTTATCCAGACTTCAGTCTGGCGGTTACTAGTATCGACGCCCAGCGCCCCAATAACATCTAATGACCGATCTACAAGATGCCTCATCCTAAATGCGCTGTCTGGAACGCGTATATTCATCAATAATGAGTGCCTATCCGTATCCAACCCGACTCTAATCGGAGCCCGGCTAAAACAGCCAATCATCATCGGCCGAATCGCATTCTTAAAACCATAAAGCATATGCAAATCTACAAATATATCATATCGCCGCTGAAGCAACGTTTTAGCTAATCGAAGTTCTTCTATAAAAGACTTGATATTCATCGGTAAAGCCATCAGGCTTTTCCTGCGGTAAGTATACAACTCACGGAAAGGCAGAAGCTCGTCCACATAAGGCGCTCCCCGAACCACCTCAGCCCCCGGCTCTTCGGATAACAGAGTGATGCGAGCATTAGAAAAATGAGCCTTTAATGCTCTAAAGACCGGCGTGGCCATAACCACGTCGCCTATACCACCTAATCTTAATACCAAGATAGACTTTATTTTTTTAGGTGCTAACATACTGCTCATTCTAATATCCAAGCTGTTACAATCACCACGCACGTCATCATCATCAGGTACCAACCCAGTTCTTTTTGAACCAGTTCCTTCTCTTGACTGCCAAAAAAAACCTGCTCTAAATCATTTCTCGAATTACCGCTGTTATTAGATTCATCTTCTCCATAAACTGCCCCTATATCCAACCCTTCACTTTTTATTTTATTTACTATATTAGCCCAGAATATCGGAAAAGAAGTCATTAACGCCCAATTACTATCTTTATTCCATTCTACATCAAACCCGATTATCAGGCAATACTTTCCATCTTTAGAAAATTCGCCCACTATAACATCATCCATGCTTTTCACCAAAGGCTTAAAATGATCACGGTCATTTATCATCAAGCGCTTCGCG
Organism: Candidatus Brocadiia bacterium; assembly: GCA_041658285.1. NCBI lineage: Bacteria > Pseudomonadati > Planctomycetota > Candidatus Brocadiia > Candidatus Brocadiia bacterium. Next base: position 96,758 of record JBBAAP010000005.1, on the reverse strand, counting down.
CTTTTAACATGGATATTATCTAAATTAACACAAGTAAATATCGGGGCGGTCTGATCTGTTATCGCAAGGTTAGTTGGCGTGATTAACCCGGATACATCATATAATAACTGCAATTCTCTCCCGAAGTTCTTACCGTCAGGAGGGTTTATAATCACGCTTCGTGCGGGCAACACCCCGGGCATTATATCATTAAATATACACAAATCATACTTATCCATATCCAAAGCTGAGATCAGAACAAATTGGTCATAACTGATGTAATTAACCTGGCCTGCTCCATTCGCCGCCACCAATGCCTTTAATACTGCTTCATTCTTAGCCCCGATTAAGCATATCTTCAATCCTTTTTCCCCAACCCACACTCGAACCTCATTATCAGCCATCAACTCATCTCTAATATTAATCCTTATCGTATATTCTTTCTGTTTGTCCGGAATATCCGAAAATACTATCGGATATTCACCCCCGGCCGGTATATTTACATTAATGCTGCTTATTATTTTGCCATCATTATCATATAGTTCCGCCGGAAAATAGGCGCTTAATCCGGAATAATTCCTAACCATAGCAAATATATCAACAAAGCCCGGCTTATTGGGAGTCGGTGAGTCGTTGGCTTTAATAATTGCCTTATTATTCGATGGTCCTCCCACCAAGATAAATAATGGTTTAAAAGATAATAGACCAAGTACTTCCTCCGGCGGCATTTTATCAGAGCAAATTATCAAAGACAAAAGCTTCTTCTTGCTTTCCGCGATAATGGATGAATTAATCTGTTTTATCAATTCATCAAAATTACCGCCTATCTTAGCAAATTTTATATCCTTTAAGTATTCAACAGCTGATTGCTTGTTTAAACCATTAAGCGCACCCTGCAAATGAACTACAGAAACCGTATCGCTCTGGTTTAATCTGGACAGAACATCTTCAATCTTCTCCTGGACAATGCTCAATCTCGACTTGTCGGTATCGGATACAAAGCTGCTCATGCTAACCGAATTATCAATCAGAACAATAACATGCCTGGGCGTTTCTTGATTCAAATAAATACCCGGCTGCGCCAGGGCCAGCACCAGTAAAACAACAACCAATACATAGCATACCATCGAAAGAACCCACTGCCAGCGCGTTCTGGACGAAGTCTCGGCGTCAGGCAGTTTACGCCAGAGTATGACACTGCTCACCAAAAGATGTATCGGCCGCTTATACATCCAGACTAGCCAGACCACCAGCGGCGTAACCAGCAAACCCAATAACCATAGCGGATTCTGAAATATCATATTTCAATCACTATTAATAATCATCTTAACAGCCCGCCCGCCTTAAGGAAGTTCACAACTATATCTTCCAGCGGAGTCGAGGTCCTAACGTAAAAATATTGTATATCATGCTGATGAGAAAAACTCTTCCACTCATCCGAATATCCGGCTAACCGTTTCTGGTAAGCGTCCTTGACCGACTTATCCATTTTTATCAGCCGCGACTCGCCAGTCTCGGCGTCGTGCAGAACCGCCCGGCCGCCAAACGCCGGATTCGCCTCCGGCTCAGATATCACATGCATCACATTAACCTGAAACCCGCGTTTAATGAACCTGATAAGCGCGTCATGCGCAGATCTGGAATCATCCTCCAGCAGGTCAGAAACTAATATCAATAACCCCTTCCTGACCAGGGATTTGTCCATCTGGCTTAAAGCCGAACCAATATCTGTCCGGCCGGCTGCCGGCTGTTTCCCGACAAACCCCAGCAGTTTTGACAAATCTTTATCAGCCCTGAATACCGTCGATAAAATTATCCGTCCGTCTGACCCGGGGAACAACCCAAATTTCACGTCGCCACCCAGAACCAGTCCAGCATATCCCATTACCACTGCCAGTTGCTTGGCATAAACTGACTTGTCACGCATTGACTCAGAATTGTCTACCAGAACATACACCGGCCTCGACTGCTCGCTGGCAAACTCCTTTACATACAACTTCTCCGTCCGCCCGAACAGGTTCCAGTCGATATACCTTGTTTCGTCTCCGGCCGAATAGCCCCGATGGTCCAGAAACTCCACCCGTCCGCCCTTCTGACGAGATACCCGCTCGCCGGCCGTGCCAGCCATCAGAACTTTTTTAAGCATCTGCTTGATGGCCTCCAACCGCTTTAAGAAATCATTGTCAAATATTTCTTCTTTCATAATCCCTGTTTATCAATTTATAGTATTCGAACCTAAAATTGTCAATTTAAGTGACTCATAATCCGGGTCTGGCGCTATTCCTGGTTTTTGGCAGATTTCTCATTATTTCCTTGACATTATTTTAAATATTCGTTTAATTGCACCTTATGCCATTAACGATAGAAAAGAAACAAGATGTTGTAAAGAAGTACCAGGTGCACAAGAACGACACCGGCTCGCCAGAAGTCCAGGTAGCTATCTGGACGGAGTGGATAAATGAACTGACCGAGCATTTCAAACGCCACCCCAAGGATAATAACTCTCGCCGCGGGCTCCTCGTGATTATCGGCAAGCGTTCGGCACTCCTCAAATACCTGTCCAAGCAAGATCCGGTCAGGTATCAGAAGCTGATTAAACAGCTTGGTATCAGAAAATAATGTGGATGATTTGAGTAGGCTTGGATATTATCAAACCTCGTTTATTAAATTAAACCATAATATTCAGCTTTCCTCCATAGGCGACTGTCCGTCCGACAGACGGCCATCAGCCTCGTGCTGGAATCAGCTTACCAATCAAAGAAAGGAAACAAGGATTTAGTATGCAACCATTTAAAGTAACAACGGAGCTGGGCGACAAAAAATTCATTATCGAGACCGGCCATTTAGCCCAGTTGGCTAACGGCTCAGCATTAATAACTTACGGTGATTCGGTCGTCCTGGCCACGGTAGTCATCGGCGAACCCCGCGAATCAAACGGTTTCGGCGACGACGATATGCTCCCCCTGACCGTGGATTACCGGGAAAAAACATCAGCCGCCGGAAAGATTCCGGGCGGGTTCTTCAAGCGCGAAGGCCGACCCTCAACCAAGGAAATCCTGACCATGCGCATGATTGACCGTCCAGTCAGGCCGCTATTCCCCAAAGGATTCAAGCAGGAAATCCTTATTATGACCATGGTCCTCTCGGCTGATAAGAATAACGACCCCGATATCCTGGCTATGAACGGCGCCTCTATGGCCCTGTGCCTCGCCAACGTCGGATTCAAAGGCCCTATCGGCGCTGTCCGTGTCGGCTATGTCAACAAACAATTCGTACTCAACCCCTCATACGATGAAATCAAAACCGGAAGTATGGAACTGGTCATCTCCGGCTCGGCTGACTCGGTCATGATGGTCGAAGGCTTTGCCAAGGAAATACCCGAAGAAACACTTATCGAAGCCATACTCTTCGGACACGAATATATCAAGAAATTGGTGGCCGGCCAGAATGAAATCCTTAAACAGATGAACATCAAGCCCAGAAAGATAGCAGAGGAAAAACCTGACGAATCACTGGAGAAGCTGGCCAAATCCATCCGTAAAGAATCGTATTCCGACCTGGAAAAGAGCATCCTGATAAAGGCCAAGCAGGAACGCCGCGACGCCATAAAGAAACTCAAGGAATCAGTCAAAGAACGCTACCTCAAAGACGTAGCCGAAGATGAAAAAGACAAGTTGTCCAGCCAGATAAGCACCGTCTTCAAGCAGATGGAGCACGAAATAGTCCGAAGCTTGGCCCTGGACGGCAAACGCATGGACGGCCGCGGGCTGAAGGATATCCGCCCGATATCCGGCATGGTCGGATTCCTGCCCCGAACCCATGGTTCATCGCTGTTTACCCGCGGTGAAACCCAGGCATTGGTCAACGTCACTCTCGGAACCGCCGACGACGCCCAGACTATCGAAGGCCTGGAAGAAGAATACGAGAAGCGGTTTATGCTCCATTATAACTTCCCGCCGTTCTCGACCGGCGAAGTCAAGCGCCTAAGCGGCCCGGGCCGCCGGGAAATCGGGCACGGCAACCTGGCCGAACACGCCATAGAGCCGATGCTGCCTGAATTCACCGAATTCCCATACATTATCCGCATCGTTTCGGACATCCTGCAATCCAACGGCTCATCCTCAATGGCCACCGTCTGCGGTAGTTCGCTCTGTCTTATGGACGCCGGCGTGCCCCTGAAAAAACCAGTTTCCGGCATCGCCATGGGCCTTATCAGCGAATCGGATAAAATCGCCATCCTTTCGGACATCCTCGGCAACGAGGACAAACACGGCGATATGGACTTCAAAGTGGCCGGCACCAAGGACGGCATCACCGCGGTCCAGATGGATATCAAGATACACGGCCTGACTCCCGACATAATGACCCGGGCGCTGGCCCAAGCCAAGGAAGGCCGTATGCATATACTGGGCCGGATGCAGGAAATAATCGCCCAGCCCAGGGCCGATATCGCGGAATCCGCTCCCAGAGTCCTTAAGATCAAGATTGACCCTGAAAAAATCGGCATGGTCATCGGACCGGCTGGAAAACATATCAAGAAGCTCGAAGCCGATACCAAGGCCAAGGTGGAAATCGAACAGGACGGCACCATCCTGATTTACGCCGATAACCTGGTTATGGCCGAAGCCGCCCGCACCATCATCGCCAATATGACGGCCGAACCGGAAATCGGCAAAATTTACGACGGCACCGTCACCGGCATCAAGGATTTCGGCGCTTTCGTAGAAATAATCCCCGGCCGCGACGGTATGGTCCATATATCCGAACTCTCGCACGGATTCGTCAAGTCGGTCAGTGACGTCCTCAAGATGGGCGACAAAATCCAGGTTAAGCTCATCAGCATAGACGACACCGGCCGCATAAAACTCAGCCGTAAGGAACTGCTTCCGCCGCCCGAACCGGGCAGCGAACAGTCAGAAGCGCCCCAATCACCGTCCGGCGGCGGGTTCCGCCCGCGCTCAGGCGGCGGCGGATTTAGAAGGTAATTAAAATCTGTCATTTTACCGGATTTTATGCCGCATAAATTCATCAACGCTCTCAAGGAAGGCGACAGCGTCCGGGATATCTACCTGGTATCCGATAAACAACTTCGCAAGACCCGGGCCGGCGCGCCATTCCTGGTCCTGGAACTGACCGATAAAAGCGGTCGCATCAAAGGCATGGTCTGGGACAAGGCCGACGAATTCAACCGCCGCTGCAAGACCGGAGACCTGATAAACTGCCAGGCGCTGGTCGAACCCTACCAGAACGAACTCCAACTCAAAATATCCAACCTGGATGCCGACGTCCCGGCAGACACCGACCGGTCCAACTACCTGGCCCATACCGGCAAGGATATCGAGCTCCTGATGGAAGAGCTCAGGAACATCCTGGCCGGCGTCAAAGACCCCTATTTCGCCGGGTTGATAAAGTCATTTATGGATGACAAGAAATTCGTCGAGCAGCTAAGGATATCCCCGGCCGCCATAGAGTTCCACCATAACTATGTGGGCGGACTGCTGGAACACACCGTCAACCTGCTCCAGCTGGCGCTCCAGATAAGCCCCTGCTACCACAAAATCATCGATACCGACCTGCTCCTGACCGGTACATTCCTGCACGATATCGGGAAAATCCGCGAATACGAAATCCAGCTGGCGCCCAAGATGACCGACGAAGGCTACCTGCTCGGCCATACCGTCATCGGCGTATCCATGGTCGAAGAGCGGGCAAAGAGCATAAAAGACTTCCCGGCCGAGCGCCTGACCCTATTGAAACACCTTATCAGCAGCCATCACGGCCAGCGCGAATTCGGCGCGCCGGTTCTGCCTATGACGCCCGAAGCCCTGATGCTACACTACATAGACAACCTCGACGCCCGCCTGGGCGAATACCAGGCCCTGGCCGAAAAGGCCGACCCCAGCTCCAACTGGACCGAACGCTCCCGCTCACAGGAACGGAAATTCTACAAAAAGAATAGCCCCAAGTAGCATCCGCGCCGGCCTGGCCATAATCATCAAAATCTTGACCTTTGTCGCCACTTAGTATATCCTTTAGATACCATGTAAGCTGATTGTGCGACATCCGACGGATGTGTTTCAGCTTAATCCGTTTCAGTCTGAGGCTGATTCGCCTCCGGCGGAAAATCCGTTAAATACTATGACAGATAACAAAACAGCGTTATTGTTCCCGGGGCAGGGAGCCCAGTTTGTCGGCATGGGCAAGGAACTGGCCCAGAATAACCCGACTGCCCGCAAGGTATTCGACCGGGCTAACCAAATAATGGGGTTTGACCTGGCCAAACTGTGCTTTGACGGCCCCGAGGACGAGCTCAACAAGACCAATATCTGCCAGCCAGCCATCCTGGTTATGAGCCTGGCCGCACTGGAAGTGCTCAAAGAGCAATCCAAACTGCCCAAGTTTGACGCCCTGGCCGGCCTGAGCCTGGGCGAATACACCGCCCTGGCCGCCGGTAACGCCCTGTCCTTTGACGATGCCGTACGCATCGTGGAACGGCGCGGCACCTTTATGCAGGAGGCCTGCAACCAGAACCCCAGCGGCATGGCCGCGGTCATGGGCATTACGCCCGATAAAATCAAAGAGGTCATCGCCAAGGTCAACGGCGTCATCGGCGTGGCCAACCTCAATACCCCGGGACAGGTGGTCATCTCCGGCGATAATAAGGCCATCGAAGAGGCCTCGGCCAAGCTCAAAGAGGCCGGCGCCAAGAAAGTCATCCCGCTCAAAGTGGCCGGCGCCTTCCACTCGCCGCTGATGAAAAGCGCCGAGGATAAACTCAAAATCGAGCTCCAGAAAATCAATATCAAACCGCCCACGGCGCCCATCGTCTCCAACGTCACGGCGGATTACGTTACCGACCCCGGCCAGGCCAAGTCCAACCTGGCCCGCCAGGTGGTCTCGTCAGTGCTCTGGGAGGCCTCGATGCGCAAGCTCATCCAGGACGGATTCAAGACATTCTACGAAATCGGTCCGGGCAATACCCTGACCGGTATGATGCAAAGGATAGACCCAACGGTGCAATGCACCAAACTGTGAGTTATAAATTATGAGTTATGAATTAAAGGATAAAACAGCTATCGTCACCGGCGGCGGCCGCGGCATCGGGCGCGAAATCGCCCTGGCCCTGGCCGTCCAAGGCGCCAACCTGGTCCTGGTCGACGTCGATGAAGCCACCCTCAACCAAACCGCTGCGGATATCCAGGCCAAGGGCGTAAAAGCCCTGCCCATCAAGGCCGATGTCACCAGCGCCGCTGACGCCGACCGGGTGGCCGACGAGGCCAACAAGGCCCTGGGCCGGATAGATATCCTGGTCAATAACGCCGGCATCACCCGCGACAACCTGATTATGCGCATGAAGGAAGACGAATGGGACCGGGTCATCGCCATCAACCTCAAAGGCACATTTAACTTTACTAAAGCCGTGTCCCGTTATATGATGAAGGCTCGTTCGGGCCGGATTGTCAATATCGCCTCGATTATCGGCATTGGAGGCAATGTCGGCCAGGCTAACTACGCCGCTTCCAAGGGCGGGGTTATTGCCCTGACCAAATCGGCGGCCAAGGAGTTCGCCCCGCGCAATATCAACGTCAATGCCGTGGCTCCGGGATTCATCCAGACGGCTATGACCGAGGTCCTGAACGACGAGGTCAAGAACAAAATGATGGAACGCATCCCGCTCCAGCGGCTAGGCACCACCAAGGACGTAGCCGACGCGGTGCTGTTCCTGGTATCGGACGCTTCCAGCTACATCACCGGCCAGGTGCTGGTGGTGGACGGCGGGATGGTGATGTAAAATTATGGTAGATAAAATTAAGCAGTTACGCGAAATGCGCCAGAACGCCCTGCTGGGCGGCGGCAAGGAACGCATCAAGAAACAGCACGAGATGAAAAAGCTCACCGCCCGCGAGCGCATCGAGCTCCTACTCGACAAAAACTCATTCCACGAACTGGATATGTTCGTGCTCCACCAGTGCGACCACTTCGGCCTGGAGAACAAGCGCCCGCTGGGCGACGGCGTGGTCACCGGCTACGGCACCGTCAACGGCCGGCTGGTCTACGTCTTCAGCCAAGACTTCACCGTCTTCGGCGGCGCCCTGGGCGAGGCCTACGCCAATAAGATCTGTAAGGTCATGGACCTGGCTACCAAGGTCGGCGCTCCGGTCATCGGCCTGAACGACTCCGGCGGCGCCCGCATCCAGGAAGGCGTCGTTTCCCTGGGCGGCTATGCCGAGATATTCTTCCGCAACACCCTGGCCTCGGGCGTGGTGCCCCAGCTGTCCGTCATCATGGGCCCGTGCGCCGGCGGCGCGGTCTACTCCCCGGCACTGACCGATTTCATCATCATGGTCAAGAACACCAGCCATATGTTCATCACCGGACCTGAGGTCATCAAGTCCGTTACCAACGAAGAGGTCTCGTTCGAGAAACTGGGCGGGGCTACCACCCATAATACCCTTTCCGGCGTGGCCCACTTCGCGGCTAATGACGAAAAGGACGCCGTGGCCACACTCAAGAAACTGCTCAGCTACCTGCCGGCCAACAATATGGAAGAGCCGCCTTACATGAAACCCAAAGACAAGCCGGACCGGACCGAGAAAGGCCTGGCTAAGATTATACCCGATGACGCCGACAAGCCCTACGATATGCGCCAGGTCATCAAACTGGTCATGGACGAAGAGGACTTCTTCGAGGTCCACTCCGACTGGGCCCGGAACATCGTCGTCGGCTTCGCCCGGCTCAACGGGCACGCCGTCGGCGTGGTCGGCAACCAGCCCCAGTTCCTGGCCGGATGCCTGGACATCAACGCCTCCATCAAGGCCGGACGGTTCGTCCGCTTCTGCGACGCTTTCAATATCCCGCTGGTCACCTTCGTCGACGTGCCCGGCTTCCTGCCCGGCACCACCCAGGAGTTCGGCGGCATCATCCGCAACGGCGCCAAACTGCTTTACGCCTATTGCGAAGCCACCGTGCCCAAGCTGACCGTCATCACCCGCAAGGCCTACGGCGGCGCCTATGACGTTATGTGCTCCAAGCACGTCCGGGCCGATATGAACTTCGCCTGGCCGACGGCCGAAATCGCCGTGATGGGGCCCGAAGGCGCGGTCAATATCATATTTAAGAACGAAATCGCCCAGTCCAAGGACCCGGACGCCACCCGCAAGAAACTGGTGGCCGAATACGAGGCCAAGTTCGAGAACCCCTACATCGCGGCCGAACGGGGCTACATCGACGAGGTCATCGAGGCGCAGGAAACCCGGCCCAAGCTGATATCGGCCCTGGAAACATTACTGAACAAGCGCGAAGCCCGTCCGCCCAAGAAGCACGGGAATATCCCGCTTTAATATATGAAAAAAGAAGAAATGGCCATCATCACCGCGGCGGTGGACGCCTATCTGGAACGGATGGGGCTGGAAGACTACCGCCTGAGCGAACCGGAAACGCCGGTATATAACATCGCGCCCATAACGTTCGAGTCCGAATCCCGGCGCCATTCGGCCTGGAAATGGTCATTATTCCCGACTACCGGCAAGGATAAAGGCCATCGGGAAAGTTTGCATTGGAGATAAAATCGGTTTAATCCGCTAAATCCGCTTACTAAAAAAATTATGGTAAAGATAACAGAAACGGTCCTGCGCGACGGCCACCAGTCGTTAATCGCCACCCGGATGTCCACGGCCGATATGCTGCCCATCGTCGAGAAGCTCGACCAGGTCGGCTTTTTCTCTCTGGAGATGTGGGGCGGCGCCACCTTCGACGTCTGCCTGCGCTACCTCAACGAAGACCCCTGGCAGCGCCTGCGCGAAATACGCAAGCGGGTCAAGAACACCAAACTCCAGATGCTCCTGCGCGGCCAGAACCTGGTCGCCTACCAGCATTTCCCGGACGACATCGTCGTCAAATTCATCCAGAAGGCCCGCGATAACGGCATCGACATCTTCCGCATCTTCGACGCCGTCAACGACATCCGCAACATCGCACTGGCCATCCAGACCGCCAAAAAGGTCGGCGGCCTGGTCGAAGGCTCGATATCATACACGGTCAGCCCGGTCCATACCATCGAGAAATACATCAAGTTCGCCATCGAGCTCAAGGAAGCCGGTTCGGACATCATCTGCATTAAGGATATGAGCGGCATCATCTCGCCCATCGCCGCCTACGACCTGATTAACGCCCTGAAGAAAGAGGTCAAACTGCCGGTGCACCTGCACACGCACTGCTCCAGCGGCATGGCCCCGATAACCTATCTAACCGCGGCCGAGGCCGGCGTGGACATCCTGGATACAGCCATGTCGCCCTTCGCCTGGGGCGCATCGCAGCCGCCCACCGAAAGCATCGTCGGCGCCTTCAAGGGCACGCCCTACGACACCAACCTCAACGTCGAGCTGCTGGCCGAAATCGCCGAGTACTTCCAGACGGTCAAGGAAAAATACAAGGACATCCTGGACCCCATCTCCGAAAGAATCGACCCGCGCATCCTGGTGCACCAGATACCGGGCGGGATGATATCCAACCTGATATCCCAGCTCAAGGCACAGAACGCTATGGGCAAATACGCCCAGGTGCTGGTTGAAACTGCCCTGGTCCGCAAAGAGCTCGGCTACCCGCCGCTGGTCACCCCAACCAGCCAGATAGTCGGCACCCAGGCCGTCTTCAACGTGGTCATGGGCGAACGCTACAAAATGATTTCCAAGGAAGTGAAAAACTACGTCAAAGGGCTCTACGGCCGCTCGCCCGGCCCGATTGACGACGACATCAAGAAGAAGATTATCGGCGACGAGCAGCCCATCCAGGGCCGCCCGGCCGACGGAATGGCTCCGGCCTGGGACAAGACCGTAACCGAGGTCAAGGCGCTCAAGAAGACCGAAACCGTCGCGGACGAAGACGTCCTGGCCTACGCCATCTTCCCGCAGGTAACGGCCGAGTTCTGGGACCGGCAGGCCAAAGGCATCACCGGCCCGACCGAGCCGATAGTCACCAGCGTCAAGTCCAGCGCGCTGGCCGGCGAGATGAACGTCCGCAAAGGCACCCAGCCCGGGCATATCAGCCTGGAACTGAATGACCAGAAGCATCAGGCCACCGTCACCGCCCTGGAAGGCCCCAGCGAAGAGACACTGCCTTTATTGGTCAAGCTCAACGGCTCCGAATATAAGGTCAACGTCCAGAGACAGAAGAAGACGATTCAGCCGGTAATAGTAACCGCTCCGGCTGTCGTGACTGCCCCGGCACCCACGCCTAAAGTCGAGGTTAAACCGGCCGCTCCGGCGACAACGTCATTATCAGGCACGCTGATAGAGGTCAAGGTGCCCATGCCCGGCAAGATAGTATCGGTCAAGGTCAAGCCCGGCGAAAAGGTCAAGCGCAACCAGATGCTCTTCATCCTCGAAGCCATGAAGATGCAAAACGAGATAGACGCGCCCTGCGACGGGACCATAAACTCCATTGCCATCAAGGCCGGCGACAACGTCGAGAGCAACATCTCGGCGATGAATATAAACCCGGCTTAAAACAATTTAAAACCTAAAAAACAACACAAAATCAAGGTTTTATGCAGTTTTCAGGTGATTCAACCCAAAAAGTTATCCACAGGGGGAGCCCCCCCACCCCTATTGACTTAACCCCCTATGCCTTTTGACTTAACTCCCCATACATCTTGACTTAACCCCCTGTACCTTTTGACTTAACCTCCCGTACATCTTGACTTAACCCCACTCTATGTCGAAAAAACGGAAGTAATTCCGAGTAATTCCGGAGTAATTCCGGGTAATTCCGGGGACACCATACTCAATTATTAATTCGGTAAGGTATCCACCGATGCGTTTTCCCATGTCATATTGCCTTAATATGATATCATACAGCTCTTATATGACATCATACTGAAGTAATTCCGGGGACACAATTATTAATTCGGTAAGGAGTCCCCCGAACTTAGCCAGCTACCCTGGAAAGATGTTAGGCAAGGAACGAATTAAATGAGGAATTAGGATAGATTTTAGGAAAATGATGCCCTAGGAAAGGCTTATTTACTGTATTTTCGGAATGCGGGACTGTCCCCAATTACCCATTAGTTATTATCACATTTATTATCACATTTAATGTGTTATTATCACATTCTCTGCCAGAGGGCGTTTCTACCTCTTCCCAGAGTCTTTAGCCGGCCTTGCCGGCGCAAATTCTCCAGAATTACCCGTATCATCGGACGGCTGACACCCGGGCAAGCTCGCGTTACTTCACTGATACTAAATTCCCTGGGCAAATTCTTTACCGCATCCGTTACCCACTCAGTCTTAGCCCCTCTTTTGGCACGAGTGGCTCCGGCCCTATTCTCAAATTCCTTATAGGCGGCGATGAGTATACCTAAACTATACCGCCACCAAGGCAGAATTCTATGTTTGCCTTGATGCCAGTTCTGAGAACATTCTTGTAAAACCTCGTAATAGGTCTCTTTGCTGGCCTCTATTAAACGCTCAATACTGATATAACGACCCACATCATAATCCGTCTGATGAAGCATTAAAACGGTCAGTAGCCGAGAAACTCTGCCATTACCGTCGGCAAACGGATGAATACAGAGGAAATCCAGCGCAAAACTAAATATTAAGAGTAGTTTGTCTATTTTCCCATTATTCCATTCACGATTGAAATGCACACAAAGTTCTTTAATGTAATATTCGGTTTGGTGCGCGGACACCGGCGCGAACCGGGTTATCCAACGGCCATCGGGCAACCTCTCCTCAATAGCATTATCCCGCCTCTTCCACTGGCCCGCGGGCAGATTGGTATGATGAAACATATCCTTATGAAGTTTCAGGATTGTTTCCGGCGAAATATCAAATCGTTTGTAAGAAGTATATATTTTAGCCAGCACATCACGATAACCCACTACCTCTGCCTCGGGCCTGGTTTTGGGCGTTGTCTTCTTGTCCACCAGCGGTTCGAGGCGGGCATTATCCACCACCACGCCCTCTATTCGGTTGGAAGATTCCACGCTTTGAATTATGGCTATGTGTCTAAGAGCCTTTAAAATCTGGGGCGTCTGCCTGGCAAAAAGTTCCTGTTTGCCTCGATATTCGCCCAACGTTCTTAATGTCCCGGCAACATCAAGAGGCGCTGTCTGCCGTTCAAGAAAATTATCAATAAATGATTTCATATTATTACCACTCCTGCCATATCTGGTTTAGTATACCTTAACTCTGTTTACGGTCAAGAAATGCCGGGTTACCCCTCCGCTTTGCGAGAGGCGTGAGTGATTGCTCAAATGTCTTGATTTATTGCCTTGAGCTATTATGCTATTTAGCCACGGAGACACTGAGGTCTCAGAGAAAATAATATTTCTTCGGCTCCGCGCGCTCTGTGCCTCTGTGGCAAGGTTATCTATGAATTCTGTCTGGAACAAGCTGGAACCGGTACTGCTTCAGGCGCATAAGACTTCCCAGTACATCGGCGGGGAGCAGAACAGCGCCGTCAAGGACCCGGACAAAGTGGACATCCGCTTCGGCCTGGCTTTCCCGGATACCTACGCCATCGGAATGTCGCACTGGGGTCTGCAGGTGCTTTACCATATCCTCAACCTGAGGCCGGACACCTACGCCGAGCGCATCTTCGCGCCCTGGATTGATATGGAAACGGTCATGCGCCGGGAGAAGATACCGCTCTTCTCGCTGGAAACCCATTCCCCGGCCGGGGATTTCGACATTATCGGCTTTTCGCTCCAGCACGAGCTGTCTTATACCAACGTCCTTAATATGCTCGACCTGGCCGGCATCCCGCTCAAATCGGCCGAGCGCACCGAGGACCACCCTTTGATTATCGCCGGCGGACCGTCCGTGTTCAACCCCGAGCCCATGGCTGATTTCATAGACATTTTCGTCATCGGCGACGGCGAGGACAAGATTACCGAGTTCGTGAACGCGTTCAAGGCATTGAAGGCCCAGAAACTCAAACGTGCCGAGCTGATTCGCAGGCTGGCCTCGTCAATCACCTGCCTCTATGCACCGTCTTTATACGAAGTGACCTATAACATTGATGGGACAATCAAGGAATTCAAGCCCAGATACCCGGACGTCCCGGCCGGCATCCCCAAGGCGATTGTGGCCGACCTGGACCAGGCGCCGGTGCCGGAAAAGCCGGTCATCCCATTCGGCGAGGCCATCCACGACCGCATCAACATCGAGATAATGCGCGGCTGTCCGCATTCCTGCCGGTTCTGCGTTTCCAGCGTGCTCAAATCGCCGCTCCGGGTGCGTTCGCTGGACTCGGCCCTGAAGCTGGCCGAGGCCACTTACCAGAACACCGGCTATGACGAGATATCCTTGCTGTCGCTTTCCAGCGGCGATTACCCCAACCTGGACGAACTGATATTCCGGCTCAACGCCCGGTTCAAGAGCCGCAAGGTCAGCGTCTCTCTGCCCTCTCTGCACATCAGCGAGAACCTCAAGCGCCTGCCCGAGGTCATCAACGCCGTGCGGAAGAGCGGGTTCACCATCGCGCCCGAGGTCGGGCAGGATTCGCTCCGGGCCGTCATCAACAAGAACGTCGACGACGAGGACCTCTACCAGGCCATCAAATCGGCTTACCAGCAGGGCTGGCGCCAGATTAAACTCTATTTTATGATCGGACTGCCCGGCGAGACGGACGACGACATCCAGGCCATCGTCAATATGGCCCGGCAGGCCTCGTTCCTGGGCAAGGAGGCCACCGGCCGTTACGGCGCCGTCAATATCACCATATCGCCTTTCGTGCCCAAGCCGCATACGCCATTCCAGTGGAGCCGGATGATACCGGTAGCCGAGATAAGGCGCAAGCAGGAGCTCATCCGCTACGGCCTGTCCCGGATGCGCAATATCAACCTCAAGTTCCACAAGCCCGAGCGCAGTTATCTGGAAGGCGTCTTTTCCCGGGGCGACCGGAGATTAGGCGGACTGCTGATGGACGCCTGGCAGGCCGGGTGCAAGTTCGACGCCTGGGAAGAGGCGTTCAGTTTCAGCCGCTGGCAGGCGGTGCTGGACAAACTGACGCCGGTCAACGGCCAGCCCCCGTTCGGGGATGCTCACCTACCAGCGGCTGATTTCTACGCCCTGCGTGAGCGGACCGAGACCGAGACCCTGCCTTGGGCGCATATAGAATCCGGATTCACCAAAGAGCAGATGCTCGAGGACTGGCACGAATGCCTGGCCAAGATACAGGAGACGACGAAGAAATAAGATTATTAACCGCAGATTTGGCAGATATAGCCGATTAACCCTCCGCACAACCCGTTCCGGGTCCTTGCCCTGAGGACCCGTCAGGGTCCGTAGGGTCAGCATAATCCGCGGTTTCAAACTATTATGAAGCAGTTGGTAATAGCATTATTACTCGGGCTGTCTATAGTGTCGGGCTGCACCAGCCCTGAACCCAAACCGCCCGTAGATGAAGCCCGCCAGCAACAGATAAAAGAAGCGCTGGACAAAATCACTGGACAAAACCAAGAGGAACGATACGATGCTACCCAACAGCTTGCGGATATGGGCGCCAAAGAATTAATTCCTGAAATTATAAAATTATTACAACATAACAATCCAAGAATTCGCTATGCAGCTGTTTCTATATTGGGAACATTTGACACGAAAGATGCTATGCCGCAGATTAAAAAGCTATTCCAAGATGATGACCCAGAGGTTCGTAGATTAACTATTATAGTATTAGGTGATTTTGGTGACAAAGAGGTTATACCTGAATTAGTCAAACTCTTAAATTATGATGCCGAAGAGACACGTGGCTTTGCGGCATTGCTTTTGGTGGAGTTAGGCGCTAAGGACAAAGTGCCAGCCAAAGTAGTAGAAGACATAAAACTATTTTTAAAATCTAACCATAGTGACGAATCCCGTGCCCGGGCGGCGCTGAAAGAGCTCGGGGTTGAGGTGCCCGAGGAAACTAAATAATACTCAGCTAAATCCGTTTAATCCGCTTACTAAACTATTATGACAGATTTCGGCGTCAGCGAACAGAAGATAAAACAGCTCCGGGATAAGATGGCCCGGCTGGGCATCCGGGAGCAGGATATCGAGGAAAGTTTTATCAGGTCGTCCGGCCCGGGCGGGCAGAACGTCAACAAGACCTCCACCTGCGTTTACCTCAAGCACCTGCCCAGCGGTATCGAGGTCAAGTGCCAGGCCGAGCGCTCCCAGGTGCTCAACCGCTACCGGGCCAGGCAGATTCTGGCCGACAAGATAGAGACCCTGAAGCTGGGCCGGCTCTCGGCCGAACAGCAGCGCATCGCCAAGCTCCGGCGCCAGAAGCGCAAGCGCTCCAAACGGGCCAAGCAGAAGATGCTCGATGCCAAGCATAAGCACTCGGAAAAAAAACAGCTCCGCTCGGATATCCGGGATATGGACTGATCTTACCACAGAGACACAAAGAACACAGAGACCAACTATAAATTATTTAACAGGGAATTAAAGAGACTTTTATACTTCGGCAGTTGAAGGAACGACTTATCCCTAGACCCTCAGAGGTCTTGGGACAAGCCCACAGGCTATCCCGCTTATAGGGGCAAGAACCCTAACGGGCTGCCGAGTATACTGGGCTAATAACTCACTACGTTCTAACAGCCCAAGTATCAGACTTAGCATAATATAAATCAGTCACTTACCAGTCTCTTCCAGTCCCTGTTATAAAGGTCTTCATGGTGAATAGTATTTTCCTTGACCTAAGTAGGAATAATCATTAAATGTCCTAAATAATAAACAGCTTAATCAGCTGAATCCGCTTACTTAAGGCTATATGGATTGTAACGTTTTCATTCTCAGGACCGCCGGGACTAATTGCGACAACGAGCTGGCCTTTGCCTTCCGCAAGGCCGGAGCGCAGACCGAGCAGATCCATATCAACCGCTGGCTCAAGGACAAGAAGATGGTCCATAAATACGACATCTTCGCCATCCCCGGCGGTTTTTCTTACGGCGACGACCTGGGCGCCGGCACCGTCCTGGCAAACCAGATAAAACAACACCTGCTCGAAGAACTGCTCAAGTTCGTGGATGACGGTAAGCTCATCATCGGCATCTGCAACGGGTTCCAGGCCCTGGTCAAGACCGGCCTGCTGCCCCGGCTGGACCCGACCCTGGACAAGAACACCTACGTCCAGGAAGTGACCCTGGCCAATAACGATTCGGCCAAGTACGAAGACCGCTGGGTCTACCTTAAGGGCTATTCCAAGAAGTGCGTCTTTACCAAAGGGCTGACCCGGCCGCTCTATTACCTGCCGGTGGCGCACGGCGAGGGCAAGTTCATCGCGCGCGATAAGGCCATACTCAAACAGCTGAAGGACAACGACCAAATAGTCTTCCGCTATACCGATATCGAGGGCAAGCCGACCATGCGCTATCCGGTCAATCCCAACGGCGCCACGGACAGCATCGCCGGCATCTGCGACACCACCGGCCGGGTGCTCGGGCTGATGCCTCATCCGGAACGCTTCCAGGATTTCACCAACCACCCACGCTGGACCCGCGAGAAGATACAGGAACCGACCGACGGCATGCTGATGTTCCTCAATGCCGTTAATTATATCAAGAGCCGCTGATAATAAAACCCTAATTCCTAAAACCTAAACAAATCACAATATATAAATACTAAAATGCAGGCTTTACATAGTTTGGGTATTGGGATTTTGAGATTGTTTAGTATTTAGGTATTAGATCTTAGTGCTTATTCCCACTCTGCTTACTTCTTCAACCAGTTTCCCGGTATGAATATTTCCAGGCGGGTGGCGTTGGTAGCCGGATTGGTGAGCTGGACAATGATGTCGCTGACGCCGTCGTTATTGAGGTCGTTGACGATGGGCTCGCCCTGGGGCATGCCCGTCAGCTTGAACCCATCTTTTATCGAGGCCAGCAGGATTTCCTGGGCCGGCTCCCGCTCGAACACCCGGCCGGCCACGCCGGGATATATCTGGAGCTTGCCGTCGGCGGTGGAAATGAGCAGGTCTTTCAGGCCGTCCTTGTTAAAATCACCGGAGAACGACCAGAGGTACGGCGTCTGGAAAGTATAGTTTATGGCCTTGCTGCCGGAGATATTGCCGCTGCCGGAGATATTGAGCGTGAACGGCACGTTGAACTCCCGGACATAGTCCGGGCTCTTGGGGAACCCGCTTCCCGGCCGGGCCAGGTAGACAACCATTTCCCAGTCGACGCTGTGCGCCAGGAACGCCTGCAGCCCGCCCAGCACGCCCAGCTTCTTCATCTGGACCAGCACCAGGTCACGCAACCCGTCGTTATTAAGGTCTATCAGGCTGTCGGAGACTATCCAGTTGCCGGTGCGGATTATCTGGGCCGGCTTCCCGAATTCCGGCGCCAGGTAGACGGTGATGACGCCCTCGCTGCTGTCGGCCGTGACGATGTCGGCCTTCTTGTCGTTGTTTATGTCCTCGATGACCGGCGCGATGATGTTTATTTCGTTGGAGTCGGCCGCCTTGGCCTGGAGCACCGAACTGCTCACCCACCGACCGTCGTTGATGAAGCACCTTATATCCGACGTTGTCAGGGCCAGCACGTCGTTGTTGCCATCACCGTTGATGTCGGCGATTATCAGCCTGGGCAAGGATGTCCGGGTCGTTACCGGCTCGAATACGGATTGCTCGTTGTAATTGACGCTGGTCCGCATCAGGTAAGGGATGTTGGCCGCGATTTTGTACTGGTTGTCGATTAGACGAGCCAGAGAGAACCGGTTCTCGCAGGGGATGAACGCGCCCAGCTCTGGATAGATGAATTTCCGGTAAATGGGCTTGTCATTGGGCTTGCCCCGGAATATGGTCGGCGCGGACAGCTCCGGAGTGAACTTGCCCAAGTCGCCGAACCCGGACTTGACCAGGCCTTCGGGCGTGACCCCGAATATCGCGCCGGATATGTCGTAGATAAAAATATTATCCGGCAGGATGACCGTGTTGGCCAGGGCGTATCCGGCAGCCTCTGACGGCTTGTAAACCAACAGCTGGCGCTTGTTCTGGATAATCAACTCAGGCCGGCTGTCATTATTGATGTCCTGGACTATGATGTTGTCAACCGGACCGTTAACATCTATCTGTCCGGGCTGAAAGGCAAAGCCGTCGGCAAAGAGCATCGACGCGCTGATGACCAGCAAGGCCGCGTAAAATATCTTCATCTTCATATCAGGCTCTGGCCTTCCATATCGCTCGGTTTGTCTATACCCAGTATCTTGAGCATGGTCGGCGCGATGTCGCATAACTTTCCGCCGGCCCGGAGCTTCTTGCCTTTGAACCCTTCGCCCACCAGGGTGAACGGCACCAGATTGGTGGTATGGTATGTGTGCGGACCGCCGTTCTTGTAATCCAGCATCTCGTCGGCATTGCCGTGGTCGGCCGTAACCAGCGCCGCGCCGCCCTTGGCCAGGACGGCATTGACCACCTGGCCAACGCAGTCGTCAACAACCTCGACGGCCTTTATGGCGGCCGGCAATACGCCGGTATGCCCGACCATATCGCAGTTGGCGTAGTTCATTATGATGACATCGTACTTATTTTCGGCCACGGCCTTGAGCACCTGGCTGGTCACTTCCGGCGCGCTCATTTCCGGCTTCATATCGTAGGTGGCCACCTTGGACGACGGTATCAGGGCGCGGTCTTCGCCCGGATAGGCCTTTTCCTGTCCGCCGTTGAAGAAATATGTGACGTGGGCGTATTTCTCGGTCTCGGCGATGCGCAGTTGCTTTAACCCCTTGCCGGACAGGACCTCGGACAGGATATTCTTGAGCGCCAGCGGTTTGAAGGCCACCGGCAGGTTAAGCTTTTCGTCATAGACGGTCATCATGGTGTAATGAATGCGCGGGAATACCCGGCGCGGGAAGTCCGAGAATCCCGGGTCGGTCAGCGCCCGGGTTATCTCCCTAGCCCGGTCGGCCCGGAAGTTGAAGAATATGACGGCGTCGTTGTCGCCGATGCGCTTGGTGTTGTCCAGAACTATCGGCTTGATGAACTCGTCGGTCTCGCCCCGGGCATAGGCGTCCTTGACGGCCTGAACCGGTTCGGATGCCTTGAGTCCGGCGCCGGCGGTCAGGGCGTCGTAAGCCAGCTGGAGCCGTTCCCAGCGCTTGTCCCGGTCCATCAGGTAATAGCGGCCGGAAATGGTAGCTATCCGGCCCATATTAATTATATCCATTTCTTTCTGGAGCCGCTCGATATAACCGACGCCGCTGTTGGGCGGCGTATCGCGCCCGTCCATGGCTGCGTGGAACATGACCTGGTCGCGAGACAAGCCATTGCGCCGGGCCAGCTCTAACAGGGCGAAGTAATGCGTGTCGGTGCTGTGCACCCCGCCGTCCGAGACCAGGCCCATCAGGTGCAATGCCGATTTGTTGGACTTGACATGCTCGATGGCGCTGACGAACTCCGGAATTTTATAGAACGAGCCGTCCTGGACGGCTTTATCGATGCGGGTGATTTCCTGCCAGACGATGCGTCCGGCGCCGATGTTGAGATGCCCCACCTCGGAATTGCCCATCAGGCCGGCCGGCAGCCCCACGTCCAGGCCCGAGGCCGACAACTGGGTGCAAGGATACTCCTGGCACATCTTTTTGAGATTGGGGCTTTTGGCCAGCTTGATGGCGTTGCCTTCGGTCTTGGGGTTGATGCCCCAGCCGTCCATGATTATTAATACTAACGGTTTAACCATATTTTATTATCTTATTCACCGCCCGCCCGAATCCCAAGGCCAGGCTGACCTTGACGGTCCGCAGTCCGGCTTTCTTGCCGGCCAGCATATCCTTTGACGAGTCGCCGACCATAAATGACTTCTTGAGGTCTATGTTATGCCGCCCGGCCGCACGGCGGATAAGGCCCGGTTCCGGCTTGCGGCACTTGCACTTCAGGCGATACTTCTTGACCACCCCTTCAGGGTGATGCGGGCAATGATAAACGCCGGCTATCTTTACGCCTTGCGCCTGCAGCAAGCTGATTAATCTCCGGTGTATCCGTGCAAGCTGGGCTTCGGTGATAACGCCCCGGGCCACCACTGACTGGTTAGTGACGATGATAAGCTTGTAGCCCTTTGATTGCAGCTGTTTCAATCCGCCAATCACCCCGGGATAGAATTTTATCTCTGACGGGCACACGACGCAGTCGTTAAGCACCCGGCCGAATTTAGTATTAATCAGTCTTGGCCTCATGGGCTTAATCAAGGTCCGGTCGCGGTCCAGGAACACGGCTTTATTCATATTTAATCAAATATGGCCGATACGAATTTATCGGTCTCGAACATCTCGATATCATCAATATTCTCGCCGATGCCGATGAATTTTACCGGCAGGTTAAGCTGCTTTTTTATGGCTACAATGATGCCGCCCTTGGCCGTGCCATCGAGTTTGGCCAGAAATATCCCGGTCAGAGGTGTGGCCTCGTTAAATACCTTAGCCTGGATGATGCCGTTCTGCCCGGTGGTCGCATCCAGCACCAGCAGTGTCTCGTGGGGCGCGCCGGGTATTTTGCGGTTAAGGACGTTCTTTATCTTGCCCAGCTCATTCATCAGATTGGTTTTGGTATGAAGCCGGCCGGCGGTATCGACGATAAGGACATCAATCTTCCGGGCTATGGCCGCTTCAGCCGCATCGAAGGCCACCGCGCCCGGGTCAGAGCCGTCCTGCTGCTTTATAATGTCTATGCCCAGGCGTTCGCTCCAGACTGTCAGCTGTTCGATGGCCGCGGCCCGGAACGTGTCACCGGCCGCCAGCAGGACCTTTTTGCCGTCCTTGGCGAACCTGTTAGCCAGTTTGGCTATCGAGGTGGTTTTCCCGGTGCCGTTAACGCCGACCACCAGGATAACGGTCGGCCCTGAAGCCGGCGCATTGAGGACAACTTTATCCTGGGAAAGCGCGGACTTGAGTTCCGATTTAAGATAATCTATGACCTGGCCGGAATCGGACAGCCGTCCGTCCTTATAAGATTGCTTGAGATGTTCGATGATGCTGTTTACCGTTTCGACGCCGATATCGGCCGCAATCAGGATTTCCTCCAGGCGGTTAAGCGTTTCCTCGTCTATCTTGCGCCCGAGAAGAAGGTCCTTGATATCGGTCCCTAAAATATTCCTGGTCTTGACCAGGCCTTCTTTCAGCTTAGATAAAACAGCATTAAACATGATTAATCTTTAGCCTGATGTTTTTCCTTTATCCGGTCCAGCACGCCGTTGACAAAGGCAGGAGTGGTCTTATCACCGTATTTCTTGGCCAGGTCCACGGCTTCATTTATGACCACCGCGGGCGGCACATCCGGACAATGGACAAGTTCGTAGGCGGCTAAACGCAGAATGGAGCGGTCGATAACGCCCAACCTGTCGAATTCCCAGTTTTCCAAGGCATCCGAGATTGTTTTATCTAGGTAATCCTTGTTCTTCTGGTATCCTTCGAATATCAGGCTGGCATAAATACCGGATTCTGACGATTCTTCATCCCTATCATCCTCATCCGGTTCAGGCAGGACAGAAGACTTATATTTGAATCGGCCTTGGTTCAACTCGTTCTGATAAAGCATCCGAAGAGCGGTTTCCCGGGCGTATGTTCTTTGGCGCATGGTAGAAAAATCCCTGCCCGCCGGGGGCTATGCTATGCGGTTAAGATTATAACTGGTCAACCAGGTTGACCATTTCGATGGCCGCTTCGGCCGCCTGGGCGCCCTTATTCCCGCGCTTGATGCCGGCCCGTTCCATGGCCTGCTCCACATTCTCCGCGGTAATAATGCCGAACTCTATGGGCAGTCCGCTTTCAAACGCCACCTGGGCGATGCCCTTGGCCGATTCCGCGGCGATGTAGTCAAAATGCGGCGTGTCGCCCCTGATAATCGCGCCGAGGCATATCAAGGCGTCATACTTCTTGGTCTTAGCCATCTTTTGGGCAATCAGGGGAATCTCAAACGAGCCCGGAACCCATGCCACGTCAATATCATCCTTCTTAACGCCATGCCTCAAAAGCTTATCTTCAGCGCCCTCCAGAAGCTTTTTGGTAATCAGTTCGTTGAATCGGCTGACAATGATGCCGAACCTCTTTTTGGAAGCGCTTAAATCGCCTTGGTATATCTTACCCATACGAACCTCCTTTTTTATTAGCCGGTCATTACTTTATTCCGGCTGAACCAGAATCAACATATTAATCTTCGATTTCCTTTTCTTCGGTCGGATGATAAACCCACTTATGATTATCCAGAGCGTAAGAAACTATTTCGGTCTCTTTGAAGAATATCGGCAGCTCGCGCTGAACCGATTCTTTGGAGTCTGATGCATGAACCAGGTTAAAACTAACGCTGGCTCCGAAATCACCGCGGATGGTGCCGGCCTCGGCATCAGGGCCAAAAGTCGCGCCGAGTAATTTCCGGCAAATGTTTACGGCGCCAATGCCTTCTATCGACATGGCCACGATCGGACCGGACAGAATAAATTTCATCAGACCGGGATAAAACGGTTTTTTCTTGTGAACCGAATAAAGATTCTCGGCCTGCGTCTGGCTGACCTTGAGCATCTTAAAACCAACTACTTTAAGCCCTTTTTCCTCAAACCTGTTTATAATACGCCCGATAAGTTGCCGTTGCACGCCATCCGGCTTGATTAATACTAAAGTTCTTTCCATAATTAACTCCTTTACAAACCTGATATCTCGTTATTTACTCACAGAATCTATCCGAGTGAGGCTGTCCGCCCCATTTAAGTTTTTCGCCGATAGTCCGGTAAAAATTACGCCCCTGCCTTTTGACAAGATAGAATGACTGTTTGGCCTTATTGATGACAATCCGGTCTCCCGAATGAAGATACATGAATACCTGGCCATCCAGAGTCAAAATCACCTCTTCACCTTTTTCGTCAATCATCTCTATTTCTATCGGATGATTAGCTGGGGCAATAATCGGTCTCATGCTCAACGTATGCGGGCATATCGGTGTCAAGACAAACGCCTGCATCTCGGGATAAACCAAAGGACCGCCAGCTGAAAGGGAATGGGCCGTCGAACCGACCGGAGTGGAAATAATCATACCGTCGCCCCGGAAAACCGTCAAATCTTGATTGTTAACCTTAAGCTTCAGATAAATCATCCTGGAAATACTACCGCGGCTGATGACAACATCGTTAAGAGCAAGGAATGGCCCGAGCTTCTTGCTCCCCCGGTAAATCTCGCACTGAAGCATCATCCTTGATGAAACTTGGAACGGCTTAGAGAGTACATCCTTCAAAGCTGTTTTTAACTCGTCCAACGGGTACTCGGTCAGAAACCCAAATTTACCTAGGTTAACCCCAACCACGGGTATCTGGTTTTTATTAAGCCGGCGGGCCACGGAAAGGATAGAACCGTCGCCGCCCAATACGATGGCCAGATCAGCCTTTGTTTTTGACAAGTCTAACCGGTTGGTCTGATCAATCGCCACAATCTTGGCCAATCCGGAAAGCCATGGCTCAATATCATTTATAATAGCAGAAATTCGGGGCTTTTTCTGGTCCCCGATAAGGATAATCCTCTTTTTCATAAGCACTCCTTTAACCCTGCATCTGACTTACGACAAGTTACGTCCCCTACGAGATAATTATTTTTGCATATTAAAGATGTCCTGTCAAACTAATTTTAACCTGCTGAAAGAGCGTCCCGCAAACCGCCAATATGGCTCTCCGGCCGACGAATTAGGCATTCCTATTTATTTTGACAGGCATAAAGCGGTGTGTATATTACTTACTATGAGACAAGAAAGCCCCTTAACAATTTATCTGCGCGAATTAAGCAAGGTCGAATTACTTTCAAAGGACGAGGAGAAAAAGTGCGCCGCACTCTGCCGCAAAGGCAACAAAAAAGCCCGGGAAAAGATGATCAGAAGCAATCTTAAGCTGGTCGTCCACATCGCTAAAGTATTTACCGGGCGGGGCCTGCCGCTGGAGGATCTTATCGAAGAAGGCAACATCGGCCTGCTTAAAGCTGTGAATAAGTTCAATCCTCGCCGGAACGTCCGCTTCAGTACCTACGCGTCCTGGTGGATTGAGTACGCCATCAAACAGGCCATTATCAAAGACGGCAAATCTATCCGGCTGCCCTACTATATGGTTGAGTTGCTGGCTAAATGGAAATCAATTTCTGAAGAACTCTGCCAGAAAATCGGACATCAGCCATCGCCGCAGGAAATCACTCAGAAGCTGGACATACCGCCTGAAAAGATAAAAATAGTCAAGCACGTTCTCCGCAACGGATTTGTCACAGGTCGGATATTCAGCATAGAACTCTTGAGCGGCGCATATGATATCCTGCCCGATGAAAAGAATAAGTCGGTCGAAATACAGGTTTTTGATAAGTCGGACATAGAATTAATTAATAAACTCCTCAGCCAAATAAGCCAACGGGAAGCGTTGATACTCCGCCTTCGTTATGGACTGGATTTACCGACTGAAACGCGGCTTAGAAAAGCACCCCGAACGTTGAGACAAATCGGCAAAATCACCAAGTTGAGCAAGGAGGGGGTCAGACTAATTATCCAGCAAGCCTTAAAGAAAATACACGACTATTTAAAGCATCTTAAGGCCACCAATTAGTCGGCTTATGAAACAATATCACCTACATAATTTCATATCAGCCTCAAAAATACAAAAGAAGGTTAAAATCCTGGCGCACCGAATCTCCGCCGACTACCGCCGAAAGAATCTTCTGCTAATCGGGGTTTTAAACGGAGCTTTTATATTCATGAGCGACCTCGTCCGCTACCTGGATATTCCCGTCCAGATGGATTTCATCAAAATATCGTCTTACGGTCCAAACGTCGTCTCCTCCGGTAAAATCAAGGCACTGCTGAATATCACCCAGTCTATTAAAGGCAAGGATGTCCTGATTATTGAGGATATCATTGACACCGGGCTGACCATCAACCATATCCGGCAAACGCTTCTCAATAAAAAACCGCGCAGCATCAGAGTCTGCACCCTGCTGGACAAAACCAACCGACGCAAAGTTAGCGTCCGGATAGATTATTGCGGTTTTAAAATACCCGATAGATTTGTGGTGGGTTACGGCATGGATTTTAACGAAAGTTATCGCTTCCTGCCTGATATCCACTATCTTAAACAAGAATATTGTCAATAAGCCGTGTCCGGCCGATAAATACCGCTAAAGCTACAAGCACCTTTTGCCTTGTTTTTATGGTTTTAATATCAGACAAGGTCTCCGGTTCAACAACGGCAATATAATCAATCTTTGATTTTCCATACCAGTTGATAATCCGCTTCATAGCGCCAGTAATCCGGGCGGCGGATGTTTCGCCTCCTCTGATAAGCCGCTTGGCTTCATTAAGAGCCCGGTTCAAACCGGCTGCCCGGCTGCGCTCGTTCGGAGAAAGGTAGGCATTGCGCGAGCTCATAGCCAAACCATCCTTTTCACGGACTATGGGCATGACCTTAATTCTCAGGTTCATATCCAGATCATGGACCATCTGTCCAATTATCAACGCTTGCTGGTAATCCTTCTGTCCGAAATAGGCGACATCCGGCTCGACGATATTAAACAGCTTATTCACCACGGTTAAGACGCCTTTAAAATGACCCGGCCGCGAACGTCCGCAAAGCGTATCAGCAAGGTCACCTATATTTACGCAGGATTGGAACCCTTCAGGATATATCTGGCCAACGTCCGGCACGAATACGATATCAACACCGACCGTCTTCATTCTTCTGACATCTTCGGCCAATGTCCGGGGGTATTTTTTGTAGTCTTCCTTGGGACCAAACTGCATCGGATTTACAAAGATGCTTACAACCATCAAGTCGTTATCCTTCCTTGACTGCCTCATTAATGAAAGATGCCCTTCGTGCAAAGCCCCCATCGTCGGCACAAAACCAACAGTTTCGCCTTTGGCTTTCGCGCGGCGGATAACTTTCTTCAGCGCGCTTATATTTCTTATTATCTGCATAATTCTAATAATTTCCTAACCGGCTTGCGGTAAACCGGGTGCTCCAGGTCAGGAGCAATCTGGCTCAACGGCTTCAGCACAAATCCGCGCTTATGCATCAAAGGATGCGGAACAGTCAGGCTCGCGGTTTTTATTATGGCATCTCCGTATAGCAGTATATCCAGATCAATCACCCGCGGTCCCCAACGCCGAACCTGTTTTGTCCGGCCCATGCCCTTTTCTATCAATTTCAGCGCGGCCAGCAGTCGAACCGGAGGCAGACTTGTTTCTATGCCAGCGACAGCGTTTAAGAAGCAAGGTTGATTGGCGTATCCTTCCGGTGCGGTTCGGCAAAACCCGGATATATCCACAACCCTTATGCCATCGGTGCCATCAACCTTGCAAACAGCTTGTTTCAGGTTGTTTTTCTTATCGCCCAAATTGCTACCCAATCCGATATATGCTATCACGTTAGAATATCTGGTCGTCACTTGACTCATCCGAAGCAACTGCCCGTCCCGGCAATTTAATATCCGCCGGCACTGTTTTCTTGGATATGCGCTGCTTGATGTAAATAGCCGGTCCGCTCAAAACAAACAACGAAAACACCACGAACAAGGTCGTTTCAGTCTTGATAGCAATAAACAATATTATAACCAGCACTTCCAGAAGCTTGATAAAAGGATGTATCTTGGCGAAACTATTGCCCAAATGGGTATAGCGGAACCGGCTGACCATCAACACACCCAGCAGAAGCACTACAAACGGCAAAACAAGCAGAATTGTCTCGGCTTTAATATACTTAAGATTAACAACCAAATGGTCGTAAAGTAAAACCGTGCTGGCCAGGAACCCACCCGCACCGGGCGAAGGAAGCCCCACAAAATGCTCGTGGCTCTCTTTCGTCAAGCCGGTTTCGATATTAAACCGGGCCAGCCTCAGCGCCGCGCAAACTAGGTAAAAAGCCGCGATAACGACAATAAACTTATAAAATATTTCTAATTTGTTTGCTTCTATATGGCTGGTAGCTATCAGCGAATAAACCATAAAGGCCGGCGCCAGGCCGAATGATACCAAGTCGGACAAAGAATCCATCTGAACACCGAAGTTAGATGCGGTCTTGGTCAACCGGGCTACCCGTCCGTCCAGTGCGTCAAAAACCATAGCCCCAAAAATAAGTATCGCCGCGATATTATACTGTTCCTTCGCCGAGGAAACAACGCTGAAAAATCCGCAAAGTAGGTTGCCCAGCGTCAGCAGGGTGGGCAATATAGCCACTCCTTTAATCCTCTTTAATTTCATAAAATGCCTATCTGATTCGGGCGATTATAGTCTGGCCGGCCTTTACCTTGTCGCCCAGCTTTATTTCCACGCTCTTGACCTTATCTTTAGGTATACATATTTCCGTACGCGAACCGAACTTAATCATCCCGAACACCTGGCCTTTAGCCAAAACATCGTTAACCTTGCAGCCGCAAACTATGCGCTGGGCAATGATACCGGCAATCTGCCGGACCAGTATCTTAAATCCGCTTGTTCCGCTCCCGACAACTAACCCGACGTTATTGCACTCGTTTCGGGTCGAGGCATCCGGTTTTGAAGCCACCAAGAATTCTCCCTTATGATAATCAATCCAGGCCACCTTGCCTTCGTATGGCGACCGATTGATATGCACATTGAATACCGACAGAAATATCGTTACTTTGACTGTTTCGGTCTTGACGAACTGGTCCTCCGGAAAATATTTTATCTCGATAATCGTTCCGTCGGCAGGCGACAGAATTAAATCATCACCCGGAGTAATAACGCGCTCCGGATTGCGGAAAAAGTAAAACACAAACCCCAGTAACAACGCCGGAATGATAACCAGCCCCGGGTGAATCAGGTAAGAGAAATACGCCGCCGCCAGCAGTATCACCGTGCTCAGTAGTATCTCGGTCTTGCCGTAAGACGCCAGCGGAATTTTCATATATTAAAGTATTTTAATCTTTATACCGATATTAACTTTCACCTCTGAATAAGTTTATTTAGTGACGGATAATTGTCAAGCATTATTATGAGAGACAGCAAATTGTCCTTATACTTCTGGGGCTTCGTATTAAGCGCCATCATCATATTCCTAATAACCACCACATTCACGGCTTACCTCAAGAACTGCAAACTCAGGAATTACTCAGCCCAGCTCCAAAACGAATGCTCGGCGCTATCACAGAATAACCAAAACCTCCAACAGGAGATGGCGGCCCTCAAACAAGACCCTACCTACACAGAAAGTCTGATGCGCAACGATTTAAAAATGGCACTGCCCGGCGAAATGGTCATCAAAAGGCAGAATTAGAACGCACCTTGAACAGGAATTCACGCCGATAAACAAAAACTAGCAACTTTAATTTCTAATCTATGGCTTAAAACAGGTTGTCCTGTGCCGGAGGTGTTTCTTTGAGGTGTTTATATGCCAAAGCAGTGGCCTTGCGCCCCTTGGGCGTCTTTTCCAGGAAACCGCACTTTATCAGGTATGGTTCATAAACATCTTCCACAGTGCCCTCTTCCTCGCCTATCGAAACGGCAATGGTTTTCAACCCGATCGGTCCGCCGTTATGTAATATCAGCGTTTTGAGTATCTTCCGGTCCGTGTCATCCAGCCCGCATTCGTCAATCCCGAGCATACCCAAACCTTCGTCGGCAATCCGGCGTGAAATAACGTTATCAGATTTAATCTGGGCCAGGTCGCGTATGCGCTTGAGTATCCGGTTGGCAATCCGGGGCGTACCCCGGCTGCGCTGGGCTATCAGCTTGAACGAATCGTCATCGCCCTTAACGCCCAAAATCTTGGACGACCGTTTTATTATCTCAACCAATTCCTCATCCGGGTACGGCCCGAGTTTCTCAAATATCCCGAACCGGCTGCGCATCGGCTCGCTCAATAAACCCTCGCGCGTAGTCGCGCCGATGAGAGTAAACGGCGCCAGGTTTATCTGGACCGAACGGGCGTGCGGGCCCTGGTCTATCATAATATTGAGCACAAAATCCTCAATTGCCGAATAGAGGTATTCCTCTACAATGGTCGGTATCCGGTGTATTTCGTCTATGAAAAGCACATCGGCTTTCTTCAGGTTGGTCAACAACCCGGCCAAATCAGCCGGTTTTTCCAGCGCCGGTCCGGCCACGGATTTGATATTAGTTCCCAACGAACGGGCCACCAGGTAAGCCAGAGTAGTTTTGCCCAGTCCGGGCAGGCCGGAAAAAAGGATATGGTCCAGTGCTTCGCTCCGCTTCTTGGCGGCTTCAATGTAGATTTTAAGGTTACTGACTATCTTAGGCTGGCCGATGAATTCCCCGAAGGTGGAAGGCCGTAATGTATTGTCCAGCGTTACGTCTTCCTCGCTCTTTAACCGGGAAACGATACGAGTCATGGTGTTAGCTTGAAGCCCGAACTAATTGTGCCTTTATTTTACCACGAAAAACACCCTTCGGCTTATGCCTCAAGGTAAACTCCAAGAATGTGCGCCTTCGTAGTTAATATTAAACTTATTTAAGCTAAGCCTTTTTCTCTGTTTTAGGTTCAGCCTTGGGCTCCGGCTTAGCCTCTGCCACGGCCGGCTCAACCTTTGCCTCATCCGTCGGGGCAGCAGCCTCTAATTCCTCAGCACCCGGGATAATGCCCAGGAGTTCCCTAACCCGGGCCGATTTACCCACCCGGTCACGCAGGTAATGCAGTTTCGCCCGGCGGACCTTGCCCTTACGCTTAACCACAATACTGGCCACCACCGGCGCGTGCATCGGAAATACCCGTTCCACTCCCTCGCCCTGGACCAGACGGCGGACCGTGAATGTCTCGCCGATACCACTGCCCTTGCGGCCGATAACCACGCCCGTGAATATCTGGATTCTTTCCCGGTCGCCTTCTTTAATCTTTACGTGAACATCAACTGTGTCGCCCACCTGAAAATTCTTGCCCCGTCCCTTTTTAACATTTTCCTGCTGTAACTGTTCGATACTGAAACTCATAAATACCTCCAAATAATTTAATTATAAATTATAGCTTTTTTGTCCGGCTATGTGTTTTCCTCCACTTCGCTATTTCTTTATGGTCACCCGAGGTAAGCACCGCAGGCACCTTTAATTTCTTATAAACCCTGGGCCGGGTATATTGAGGATACTCCAGCGTCTGGCCATCCGCGAAAGATTCCTCTTTAAGCGACCGGGCATTGCCCAGCACGCCTGGAACCAGCCGGACCACCGCGTCGATGAGAACCATAGCCGGCGTCTCGCCGCCGCTGGTCACAAAATCGCCTACCGAGATTTCGTCAAAATCGGCAATCTCATTAACCCGCTGGTCAAATCCTTCGTAATGACCGCAGAGCATTACCAGCCGGCCCTTATTGGCCAGCTCCCGAGCCACCTCCTGATTAAACCGCCGCCCCCGCGGCGAAAGCAATATGTTATGCGCTTTAGCCTTCCGGGCGCGGCCTTGTGATTTCTTCAAATAAGCCATGGCCCGGGCGATAGGTTCGACCATCAGAACCATCCCCGGCCCGCCGCCGAACGGCTTATCATCAACCTTTTTATGCTTATCCAACGTAAAATCGCGCAGGTTATGCAGGTTAATCTTAACCAGACCCTTTTCCTGCGCCCGCCCGATAATACTCGTTCCGATAACCCTCTCAAACATCTCCGGAAAGATAGTAACTACGTCAATAAGCATACATTCAGGGAACAAGGTATCATAATTATCAAAGCCCTGATGTCAAGATTCTTATCAAAAGAAATGGGGGCTTACTCGACTATGATAGTCCTCTGGATAGCCTTAACCCGCCGGAGGTATTCATAGGTTTGCTGAGGCACGCGGTTATTGAGGTAGTTGGTAATGCCACAGTTATAGGCGCAGATAACAGCGTCCTGTGATTTGAGTTGTTCGGACAGATAAAGCAGGTAAGCCCGGCCCACTGCCCGATTCTTGGCGGAGTCAAAACCGTCCTTGTTAAAGTCCCATTTAACCTTAAGCAAACGGCGGCAGACCCATTTCCAGGTAGCCCGCCGAATCTGCATCAGGCCGCGTTCACCCTTAGAACCCCGGCAACTGGACCGGCCATCGCTTTCGACCTCGATAATCGCCTCGGTAAGCCGGTCTATGTCAATACAAGGGGTCACGGCCTCAACGCATTCCACCCGCACCGGCCCGGCATTAACACCGACATCCGTTTGCGAACCGGCCGGCAACGGCTGAACAGCCAGAAAAATCACCATCACCAAAAACAACATCAATAACGCGTATTTCATATATATTAATATGGTAACATAGCATCCCAAATTTGTCAAGGGGTATTTTAAAGAATAAAATACCTTGAGGAACAACCGCTTAATCCCAAGTTCAACAACCTTTTTTTATGGACTATTCTATCGGGGTCGAGTCTTATCCCGTATATTTCGATAACACTCTTTCCACTTATCCTATAGATAAACTAGAACAGAAATACAAGAAAAATGCCGTGAAACGCAGGTTTTATAATGGTTCCGCGGTAATTTAGCTTAAAAAGTTATCCACAGGGGTAGTCCCCCCACCCCCTGTCATATACTGGATACTACCCTGCCATATAACAGATACTACCCTGTCGTATAATGGAGGGGTATTTTGAGAAAAGAACTCTAAGGAATGCTTATATTTACTACATTATCATACCTTAAACAGGCAGGAATCAACCTTTGGCTCAAACTGCCACTAAGACCGTCGCCGTGATATAGCCTTATCGAAGCTTTGGTTAGCGCCTTTGATGTACATCTCGTCGGATATTATGGGCTTTTCCAGCTCCAGCGCGGTCTCGGCTGAAATCCGGCCGGTC
This sequence comes from Candidatus Brocadiia bacterium, assembly GCA_041658285.1. Classification (NCBI taxonomy): domain Bacteria; kingdom Pseudomonadati; phylum Planctomycetota; class Candidatus Brocadiia; species Candidatus Brocadiia bacterium. Next base: position 64,056 of record JBBAAP010000005.1, on the reverse strand, counting down.
TGGGCGAATTCGCGCCCGGCTTTCTTTAGCTGGCTTTTATATTTCCATATCAACGGTTTGAGTATCAGCGGATGGCTGGTCAGGATGGCCCCGCCGGGACGGTATATCTCGGCCGCCACCTCGGAACCCATATTCCGTGCGATGCGCCGGAACAGGAGCTTAAGCACCTAAAAATGCCCTATCTCCGGAAACCCGCTGTTGGAGATGACCAGTATCTTAGGCGGTTCCTTGCCCCAGACGCCGGGATGGATACACTCGCCGCCGGAGTCCTTGTTAAAATGCGGGTCGAGCACGGGTATGGTCCGGTCCATAAAGTTCTTCATCAGGCCGGTGACATTATCGACGTAAAGGGGCGTGGCGTAGCCGAGGACGTCGGCGGTCTTCATCTTTTCCAGCAGTTCGGCCATATCGTCTTTTATAGAACAAACGCCTGGTGTTTTTATCCAGCAGTCGTAACAGCCCAGGCAGTTGCGGATGTTTTTACCGGCCAGGTTAATAATCTCCGCCTCGGCGCCGGCATCGCGGACGCCTTCGGAGAAGGCCTCAGCCATAAAATAGGTGTTGCCGCGGGCGCCTTTGGGACTGCCGTTTATGATGACTATCTTCATATCAAACTCCTGTTAGTACGCAGATAAACGCAGAGGCTTCGCCTACGCAGATTATAAGAGTTTTTATATTATTTTTTAGAGGGCATCCTTCGGAGAAAGAAGCATTTTAATCCTAACTCTTTATAAAATCCGCAGTTATCTGTACGCTGGCAGTTTGATGGCGCCTTTGGCGCCAGAATTACTGCCAGGTATACTGGGCTGTAAGTCGCTTTGCTCCAACAGCCCACGTACGAAAATCTGCGTACCGTTTATTCCTCTTATCTATCCGACTCGACCGGGTGGTATTCAGCCGGCTCGAGCGAGTGCGAGCCGCGCCCGCTGGTCAATGAACGCAAGGTAGTAGCATAACCAAAGGTCTGGGCGATGGGTATCTTACCCTTGATTATCTTAGTGGTGGTGGTCGAATCGACTTCTTCGATGGTGGCCCGGCGCTTATTGAGGTCGTGAATAATCTCACCCATATATTCTTCGGGCACGACGACGTCGAACTTCATTATCGGCTCGAGCACCACGCCTTTGGTTTTGGACAAAGCGTCTTTCATGGCCATCGCCCCGGCGGCCTGGAAGGCGACGTCTGACGAGGCGGCCGAATTGAACGCGCCGTCAATCAGGGTAATCTTTAGGTATATCAGCGGATAACCGGCCACTTCGCCGGACATAACACTGCCGGCCAGGCCGTCTTCAACGGCGCGGATATACTGGACCGGGACCTTGTTGGGTATGGGCTGGCAGATGATGGTCGGCTGGAGGTTGGCCGAATCCGGTTCAATCCGGATGACGACCTTGGCGTAATGCTGTTTTTCGCCCACCTGGCGGTTAAATTCGGCCTGGCCTTCGGCCGGCTGGGTGATGGTTTCCTTATAGGCCACGCGCGGTTCGCCGACGCTGGCCGGGATATTAAAATCGCGGGTTATCCGGTTCTTGATGATTTCCAGATGCAGTTCACCCATGCCGGAGACAATCAACTGTCCGGTTTCCTCGTCGGACTTGACCTGCAGGGTCGGGTCGTCGTGGGCCAGCTTGTTAATTGCCTCCACCAGCTTGTCGCGGTCGCCGGATGATTTGGGTTCTATGGCCATCGAAACCACGGTCTGGGGGAATGATATTTTCTCATAGATGATGGGCTTGTCCTTATCGCAGAGGGTGTCGCCGGTAGCGGTGTGCTTAAGCCCGATGACGGCCACGATTTCGCCGGCTTCGGCTTCTTTTATCTGCTGGCGCTGGTTGGAGTGCATCAGGAACATCTTGTTAATCCGCTCCTTTTTTCCGTTGCGCGGGTTGAACAGGGCCAGGCCTTCGGCCAGCTTGCCGGAATATATCCTCAGGTAGTTAAGCTCACCATACTGGTCGGTCATAGACTTAAAGACCAGCGCCGAAACAGGTTCGGAAGGAACCAGCTGGCGTTCAAAAGGCTTGTGCGAAGCCGGGTCAAACCCATGCGCTATTTTAACGTCGGGCGGTGAAGGAAGCAGGTAGCAGATGGCATCAAGAAGCGGTTGTATGCCGATATTGCTGATAGCCGAACCGCAATAGACCGGCGTTATTTTGCCGGTTAGGGTGGCCTGCCTTAAGGCCGGCATAATCTGTTCCGGCCCAAGATGTTCTCCCTTGAGGTAGGCGTCAACTAACGATTCGACCTTGTCGGCCAGAAGCATTATCATATTTTCCCGGGCCGCTTTTGCCTGCTCCAGGCAGTCGGCCGGAATCTCTTCGACGACATAATCATCGTTTTCAGGCCGGCTGTCGCCGGTAAAAACAATGGCTTTCATTTGAACCAGGTCTATCACGCCGGCGAAACAGCTTTCCTTGCCGATAGGAATCTGGACCGGGCAGGGAATGGTATGAAGCTTTGACTTCATTTGTTTGACCACGGAGAAGAAGTCCGAGCCGACCCGGTCGAGCTTATTGACAAAAGCTATGCGCGGGACGTGGTAGCGGTTAGCCTGATGCCAGACAGTTTCGGACTGGGCTTCGACTCCACCGACGCCGCAGAAGACGCCGATAGCGCCATCCAGGACGCGCAGGGAACGCTCGACCTCGGCGGTAAAATCCACGTGCCCGGGCGTATCAATGATGTTAATGCGATATTGGCCTATGTCCGGCGCCTTGAACAGGATCGGAGTCCAGTAACAGGTGGTGGTGGCTGAGGTGATGGTGATGCCGCGCTGGCGTTCTTCTTCCATCCAATCCATGGTAGCGGTGCCGTCGTCCACTTGGCCTATCTTGTATTCCTTACCGGTGTAATAGAGTATGCGCTCGGTAAGCGTGGTTTTGCCGGCGTCTATATGGGCGATGATACCGATATTTCTGAGCAGGTTAAGATTCATAGAGCGGCAGATTATCAAAGAAATCCGCGCCTGTCAAATTAAGAAGCAATATTTAGGCCTGTAATTTAAGTAAGCGGATTAAACCGATCGAGCTGATGATTCTACAAAACGCTAAAAGCCGCCTTGAGAGATAAAATGCTATCTCTTTATCGACCAGGCGAAATGGGCAAAGGCCCTGTTAGCTTCGGCCATCTTGTGAACATTTATCTTGGTGCCGATAGCTTCGCCTTCGTTCTTATAGGCGGCCATAATCTCATCGGCCAGCTTGACGCTGAAAGGCTTGCCTTTTTTCTTGCGGACGGATGTGATAATCCAGCGCACGGCCAACGACATTTGGCGTTTTGACGGCACCGGTACCGGCACCTGATAGGTGGCGCCGCCGATGCGCTTGGAGCGCACTTCCATGGCAGGTTTGACGTTATCGATGGCCTTATTAAACACTTCAACCGGCGGGATATCGGTTATTTTCTTCTGGATGATATCCAACGCGCCGTAGAAATTACGCTGGGCGGTGCTCTTCTTGCCCTCCTGCATAATACAATTAATGAAACGACCAATGGCCTTATTATTAAATCTTGGGTCCGGTTTGAGCAGATGTTCGAATGATTTGAACTTTTTAGGCATAATTAATTATTCCTCGCTTTACTTAGATTTTTTAGTTCCGTAACGAGAGCGGCTCTTCTTGCGGTTTTCCACGCCGCCGCAGTCAAGCTTGCCCCTGACCACGTGGTAGCGCACGCCGGGCAAATCCCTGACGCGTCCGCCCCGAACCATAACAATCGAGTGCTCCTGAAGATTGTGCCCTTCACCCGGGATATAAACCGTGACTTCCTTGTTATTTGAAAGCCTAACCCTGGCAACTTTTCTCAGGGCCGAGTTGGGTTTCTTAGGAGTCATTGTTTTGACTATCAGGCAAACGCCGCGCTTGAGCGGGCATTTATCAAGAACCGGAGATTTGGATTTGTATTTGGGCTGTCTGCGGCCTGATTTTACTAATTGATTAATTGTCGGCATCTGTTTTATCCTCCTTGCGATACTTCGGGAAACCTGTGCCGCACGGTATGATGCGGCCAAGAATAACGTTTTCTTTCAATCCTTTCAACGGGTCAAAACGCCCGGCGATAGCCGCTTCGGCCAACACCCGGGTCGTTTCCTGGAATGACGCCGCCGCAATAAAGCTGTCCGACTGCAAACTGGCCTTGGTGATACCTATAAGCGTTGGCTTTGCCGTAGCCGGTTTGTGGCTCTTCTTTACCACCTTTTCATTTTCCGCCTGGAACCTGAATTTATCAATGATAGTCCCGGGCAGGAAACTGGTGTCGCCCGGTGAATATATCCTGACCCGGCGCAACATCTGGGAAATGATAATCTCTATATGCTTGTCGTTAACGGTAACGCTCTGGGCGCGGTAAACACCCTGGATTTCCTTGAGCAAGTATTCCTGCAGGGCTTCGATGCCGTTAATCCGTAAAATATCCTGAAGAACGAGCGGACCGTTGGTGAGCGGGTCCCCAGCTTTGGTCGAATCACCCCTGTGAACCCTTAGGTATTTACCGGGAGGGATAACGTGCTCATCAGACCGCATGTCGCTGTCTTTGTTGTATATGATGATGGTGCGCTTGCCGGCTTTCTTTTCCCCGAATTCCACAACACCGTCAATTTCCGCGATAACGGCCGGATCCTTGGGCCGGCGCGCTTCCAGGAGTTCCGTAACGCGGGGCAGGCCGCCGGTGATATCCTGAGTTCCGCCTAATTCACGGGGGGTCTTGGCCAGAAGCATACCGGATTGGACCTTTTCGCCTTCATCTATTTCGATGTGAGCTTTTTCCGGGATAGTATATACGGCCATGACGTTCTTGTTTTCGTCTTCAATAATAATCTGGGGATGGCGGTCGCCTTTGTGCTCTATTATAACGCGTCTCTTAATACCACTGCGCGGATCAAGCTCTTCACGCATGGTAATATTCTTTACAATATCCTCAAAACGGGCGATACCGGCCTTTTCCGCGAGAATAGGCACATTGTGCGGATCCCACTCGGCCATGACGGTGTGCTGTTTAACCTGCGCGCCATCCGCTACCATCAGGGTCGCGCCGGGCGGTATCAGGTAGCGCTCTATTTCGCGATCCTTACTGTCCATTATGGCTATTTCACCGTTGCGGTTAACCACAATATGCTTACCTTTGTCATCCGTTGCGGTCTTAAGATTCTGATAACGGATAGCGCCCGCATTCTTGGTCAATATCTGCGATTCTTCTATGGCCCTGGACGCGGTTCCGCCGATGTGGAACGTTCTCATTGTCAGCTGCGTGCCGGGCTCGCCGATAGACTGCGCGGCAATCACGCCGACAGCCATACCTTCTTCAACCAGCTTTCCGGTCGAAAGGTCCATCCCGTAGCAACGGGCACAGAGCCCTTCGGACGCCTCGCAGGTCAGCGGCGAACGGACTCGTATTTTTTGGTAGCCCAGTTCTTCTATCTTTTTGGCGATTTCCTTAGTAATCAAATCGTTTTCCTTGACAATGACCTCGTCAGTAACGATATCAACAATATTGTCGCGGGCGGCCCGGCCGAAAATAGACTGGGCCAGAGGAGTTTCAACTTTTTCACCCTTGTATATCACGCTCTTGGTAATGCCGTTAAGCGTGCCGCAATCCTGAATATTAATAATCATATTCTGGGCGACGTCGACAAGCTTTCTGGTAAGGTACCCGGCATTAGCGGTTTTCAGAGCCGTATCAGCCAAGCCTTTTCGCGCGCCGTGCGTGGAACTGAAATACTCCAGTATGTTCAAGCCTTCGCGCAGATTGGCTTTGATGGGCGTCTCGATAATCTCGCCTGACGGCTTAGCCATCAAGCCCCTCATACCGGAAAGCTGGCGGACCTGGTCGATACTGCCGCGCGCCCCAGAATGCATCATGTGATAAATCGGGTTAAGATAACGCTTGCCGTCACGATAGTCGTTCTTCAAAACGTTAATCATGGCATCAGCGACCTTTTCACGGGCGTGAGTCCAGATATCGATAACCTGGTTATAACGCTCACCCGAAGTAACAATACCCTTGCGATAGTTATTTTCAATCCGGCTAACCGCGTCTTCAGCTAACTTGATGATAGCATCCTTTTCCTCAGGAACACGTAAATCGTCCTTGGAAATGGATAATCCGCTGGTGGTTACCGAACTGAATCCAAGATCCTTGATGTTATCAAGTATTTTAATAAAAATCTCTTTCTCAACCTTGTTGTGGCAGTCATAAATCACCTGGTTGAGAAGTTTCTTGTCAAGTTCATAATTATAATAAGGCATTACGGCGGGCATCAGGTCATTAAATATCATCCGACCCAACGTCGTTTTGTACCTTCCAAAAATGCCCTTTTCCGGTCCGCCTTTGGCCATTACTTTCTTATCCTCTATCTTAACCATGACCGGCGTATGCAATTTGATTTTATTCTGGCTATAAGACAGCGTGGCTTCTTCGATGGTAGCGTATGTCGGGTATGCCGTCTTCTTGCCAGATTGCTGGTCGGCCGGCTTATCCTCATAATAATCCAAAGTAAGATAATGTATGCCCATAACCACATCCTGAGTCGGGCCGATGACCGGGTTGCCGTGCGCCGGCGAGAATATGTTCTGGCTGGACATCATCAGCAACTTGGTTTCCAGCTGGGCCTCCCAGGAAAGCGGCAGGTGAACAGCCATCTGGTCACCGTCGAAGTCTGCGTTAAACGGCGGACAGACGAAAGGATGCACGGTAATGGCGTTGCCTTCTATCAGGATAGGCTCAAACGCCTGGATGCCCATTCTATGCAGAGTCGGCGCCCTGTTTAACAGTACCGGGTGGTCCTTGATAACCTCAACCAGTACATCCCAGACATCCTCGGTCCTGCTTTCAATCATCTTCTTGGCGCTCTTGATGGTATCAGCCTTGCCAAGTTCTTTAAGCCGCTTAATAACAAACGGCTGGTATATTTCCAGAGCGATTCGCTTGGGCAGACCGCACTGGTGCAGTTTCAGATCAGGCCCGACCACGATAACCGAACGGGCCGAGTAATCCACGCGCTTGCCGAGCAGGTTCTGCCTGAATCTGCCCTGCTTACCTTTGATCATATCCGAAAGCGACTTGAGCGGCCGCCCGGCGCTGTCCAGAACATGGCGCCGGCAACGTTCGTTGTCAAACAGCACGTCCACGGCCTGCTGGAGCATACGCTTCTCATTGCGAATAATAACTTCAGGCGCGTTAAGTTCGATAAGTTTCTTAAGACGATTATTGCAGTTTACCAAACGCCTGTAAAGGTCATTCAAATCAGAGGTGGCGAAATTACCGCTGTCCAGAAGAACCAGCGGCCTTAAATCCGGCGGGATTACCGGAATAACATCCATAACCATCCACTCGGGCTTGTTTTCGGACTCTAAAAAGTCCTTGACCAGCCGGTGGCGCTTAAGAATCTCCTTGGCTTTCTGAGAAACCGGGCTGAGCTTTTCTGATTTTAACTTGAGTTCCTTAGAAACGTCTTCAAGTTTAAGGTTGGCCAACAATGTTTTGATAGCCCGGCCGCCGATATCGTATGAAAATTCATTCGGATAACGTTCGTTATATTCGGCGACCTGTTCATCGGAAAGCAGCTGCCCGACTTTGAGCGGGCACTTTTTATTCTTAACCTCGGTAACCACGAAATCCTGGTAATATATGATTCTTTCCAGGGCTGAAGTTTTTATACTAAGAAGGTTGCCGATGACCGACGGCACAATCTTAAAAAACCATATATGAACAACCGGCGCGGCCAGCTGGATATGGCCCATTCTTTTCCTGCGGACGCGGGAAACGGTTATTTCCACGCCGCAACGATCACAGGTATTCCCCTTATATTTAATGCCTTTATATTTACCGCAGAAGCATTCAAAATCCTTTTCCGGCCCGAAAATACGTTCGCAAAAAAGACCGTCTCTTTCGGGGCGATAGGTACGGTAGTTAATGGTTTCCGGTTTCTTGACCTCACCGTAAGACCATCTTTTAATTTCTTCAGGCGAAGCTAACTTTATACTTATAGCGTTACACTCGTTTATCTGGTCGAATAATTGTTCCATAAATCAGCTATTTAGCTACGGGCTTTTCCTTATCTTTTTCTAATTTAAGGCTGAGACCAAGGCCTTTGATCTCGTTAAGTAAAACTTCAAACGATACCGGAGTAGTCGGTACCAGGGTATTTTCACCTTTAATGATTGCTTCATAAATACGGGCGCGTCCATCGACATCATCGCTCTTGACCGTAAGCATTTCCTGAAGGACATTGGCTGCGCCGTACGCTTCAAGCGCCCAGACTTCCATTTCGCCGAGCCTTTGACCGCCGTAGCGGGCCTTGCCGCCCAGGGGCTGCTGTGTAATCAACGAATACGGCCCGGTGGCGCGAGCGTGTATCTTATCATCCACCAAGTGGTGCAGTTTCATTATATATGCATAACCAACGGTTATTTTTTCCTTAAACGCATCGCCGGTACGTCCGTCATAAAGCGTCACTTTGCCATCAGCCGGTAAATTGGCTTCCTTAAGCGCTTCGGTTATTTCCTGCTCGGTAGCGCCGTCGAATATGGGCGATATGGCCCGGAACCCAAGCTTGTTCGCGGCCCAACCCAGATGCGTTTCAAATATCTGACCCACATTCATTCTGGACGGAACACCCAGCGGATTAAGGATTATTTCTATAGGCGTGCCGTCTTCCAGGTGAGGCATATCCTCTTCGGGAAGTATCCTGGCGATAACGCCCTTATTACCATGGCGTCCGGCAATCTTGTCGCCTACTGATAAATTCCTCTTGGTGGCAATCTTGACCCGGACCATTTCCAAAACTCCGGTCCTCAAATCATCACCGCGAATAATACGATTGACCCGGACGTCTTTTTCATTCTCAAGCTTCTCGCATTTCTCAAGAAGAATCTTAATCTTGGACAAAACTAATTCCTTATCTGACCGCGAGGAAAACTCCAGCTTATCCGCTTCGGACAGTTTCTCCTTGAGTTCATTAAGGCTCTTGATGGTTCCGCGCGGGCCATAGGCAATTGGACGGGGAACCAAACGCTTGCCGACTATCTTCTCCAACGGTTTTATACCGGCTTCGATAATAGTCTGAATCTGCGTATTAATATCGCGTTCCACCTTCTTGGTGGTTTTGGTAAGCTCTTCCTTCTGTTTTTCGGACAAATTAGCGCGCCGGGCGAAATGCTGGGTTTCGATAATGATACCATCAACGCCGGCCGGGACGTCAAGCGATACATTTTTGACATCCTCGCCCGCCTTGCCGAATATAGCGTGCAGGAGTTTCTCTTCCGGAGTAAGCTCACTCTTGCTCTTAGGGGCTATTTTGCCGACCAAAATGTCTCCCGGTTTTACCCGTGTTCCGACGCGGATAATGCCACTTTCATCCAGGTTGCGTAATACCCTTTCAGAAACATTGGGAATATCACGGGTAAATTCTTCCTTACCGAACTTGGTTTCCCGGATTTCCACCTCAAAGTCCTCGATATGGATAGATGTAAACGAATCTTCTTTAAGCAGTTTTTCACTGACAATAATGGCATCTTCAAAATTATATCCTTCCCAGGGCATAAATGCAATCAGGATATTCTTTCCCAGTGACAATTCGCCGTTGAACGTGCCCGGCCCGTCCGCGATAATCTGGCTGGCTTTAATCTTGTCGCCTATTTTTACGATAGGCTTTTGATTCATGCAGGTTTTCTCGTTCAAACCTTCATATTTTGTAAGGTTATAAGTATCGAATTCCTCATCGCCGCTTTCCGTCTCGTATCCGATTATAATCTGGTTGGCATCAACACGGCTGACAACGCCGGCCCTTTTAGCTTTGATAACCATAGCCGAATTCTCGGCCACGACCTTTTCCAGCCCGGTAACGACCAACGGAGCCTCGGTTTTAAGAAGAGGCACACCCTGACGTTCCATATTAGCGCCCATCAAAGCCCGGTTAGCGTCATCGTGTTCAAGGAACGGCACCAATCCGGCTGAAATACCGACCACCTGGAACGGCGAGACATCCTGGTAATTAATCTCTGTCGGGGTGACCATTTTGAATTCGCCGTTATGGCGGGCGATTATTTTACCCTCGAGTATTTTGTTACCCTTAACAGGCAAATCAGCCGAAGCAATAATGACATTAGCCTCTTCATCAGCCCTAAGCTGGACTATTTCATCGGTTACTATGCCGTTCTTAACGACACGGAAAGGCGTGGTCAAAAATCCGTATTTATCCACCTGCGAATACGAGGCCAACGAAGTTATCAAGCCGATATTGGCGCCTTCGGGCGTTTCCACCGGGCAGATGCGCCCGTAGTGTGACGGATGCACGTCGCGCACTTCAAATCCGGCCCTTTTGCGGTTCAAGCCGCCCGGACCCAGCGCGCTCAGCCGACGTTCGTGGGTTAACTGCGATAGCGGATTGGTCTGGTCAGCCACCTGAGACAACTCGCCCCGCTCAAAGAAGTGATTGACCACTGCCGAAATGGTCTTGGAATTAATAAGAGTCCTGGGAGTGGCTTCTTCCCGATAATTTATTCTTTTATCCTGCTGTTTGGCAGCAGCGGCCTTGCTGGCTTCCGATTCCGGTTCTGTCTTACGCCCCTGTTGCTCATTCCGGAATGTAGGCGCGCTGAAACTATTAAGTCTGTCTCGAACAGATTTTTGCAGCTTGTAGAAACCCTTGCGCATCTCATCACTCAAAAGCTCATCAATCGGCCTGACCCGGCGACTGCCCAGATGGTCAATATCATCAATAATGCCTTCACCTTTGCGCAACTTGATGAGATACCGCAGAACCTCGACAATGTCGTCCTTGAGCAGTGTCTGTTCCGTTTCCGGCACACTCAGGTTAAATTTGCGGTTTATCCTAAAACGACCGACCCGGCCGAGTTGATATCTGGTTTTATCCAAAAACCGCTCGTAGAACACGGTCTTGGCCTTGTCCTCCTGCGCCGGCATACCTGGACGGAGCCTGGCATATATCTTCAAAAGCGCTTCCTGATGCGACCTGGTCGTGTCATCATTCAGGGTATTAAGCATCAATAATTCGTAAGGTTCATTGCCGGCAGTTTCGACGGCGAATTTTATGACCTCTATTTCCTTGGTCATTTCAGATTCGATTAACGCCTTAGCCGATTCTTCGGTTATTTTATGGCCGGCCTCAATGATTACTTTGTTAGTCTCCGGGTCAACCACATTAACCACCGCGTATTTAGTCGTCAGGTTCTGGATGGAAGTATTCTTATCAATCGGGAATATTTCCGTCTCATAGAACGCCTTGATAATCTGAGTGTCGGTCGAGAATGATTCATCCATCGCCCTCAAAAACGTTGTGGCCGGTATCTTACCGCCCTGATCCACCTTGATGGCGAAAGAGTTCTTCTTGGCAATAGTTATTTCTATCCAGCTGCCCCGTTCAGGGATGATAGTCGCCACGTAGGATATCCGGTCTCCGACTTTTTCCAGCTTAAAATCAACGCCGGGCGACCGATGCAACTGGGAAACCACGATACGCTCCACACCGTTAATGATGAATTCGCCGCCGCCAATCATCATGGGAACGTCGCCCAGGTAAACGTATTCCTCAACTGATTCGGGCTTATTCAGCCTAAGCCGGGCCTTGAGCGGCGCGCCGTAGGTGATTTTCAGGGCTTTGCATTCGTCGGGCGTATAGCGGGGTAAACCCACTTCGTACCAAAGATAATCCAGCGTTATGGTGTTGTCGTATGATTTAACGGGGAAAGTCTCGCGGAAAATGGCTTCCAAGCCTATATTCTTGCGCTTGGTCGGAGAAACGTCTTCCTGAAGGAATTTCTTATACGCCTCCACCTGGATGTTGACCATCTCAGGAAGGTAGAGGCTATGCGGGTATTTTTTATATATTCTGGTTTCCATCAGTTAACAGCAAGTGTCGGCACGAAACCCCGGAATTAATACTGGCAATTTATAGTTTATTACCCTGTCTGGGGAAAATAGGCTATTTAATTTCGACCTTAGCGCCGGAGGCTTCGATTTCCTTGGCAATCTTTTCCGCCTCGTCCTTGGGAACACCGGTCTTAATCGGCTGCGGAGCCTTGTCAACTAAATCTTTGGCTTCTTTCAAACCCAGGTTAGTTACCGACCGGACAACTTTAATGGCCTGGATCTTATTAGCGCCCGCTTCCTTAAGAATAACGTCAAAAGTGGTTTTTTCTTCCTTTTCGGCAGCGGCCGGTCCGGCGGCTCCGCCCATCGCTCCGCCACCCATCATTACCGGTGCGGCAGCGCTGACGCCGAATTTCTCCTCAAAGGCCTTGACAAAATCCTTAAGCCACAGAACACTTGAATTCCCGATAGTGTCTAAAAGTAATTGGCTGCGCTCTTCTTCCTTCAACCCCTTTATGCTTTCAACTATTTCATTAACACTTGCCATATATTATCTCCTTTAAGCAATGCTTTTCCCTCACCTATATTAATAGGCAAAGACTGTTAAAACAGAACGACGCATTATGCAGTAAAATAAAGTCCTTGTCAAGAAAAATAATATTTTATATCAACTTTATTTAGGCATGCATTTTGCTTACGCGGACCAAACTCCGCTGACCGGATTCTGGCAATCGAGGCATTTACCGTCCCGGATAACGTTCTGCTTCACGGTATAACCGCCGCGCTCGACCAGTACCTTACCGCATTTAGGGCAATAAGTCGATTCGGCCGGATGGGGCGAGACGTTACCGACATAAACATAATTAAGTCCGGCTTTGCGCCCGATATCGTAAGCGGACTCCAACGTCTTTACCGGCGTCCGGATGATATTGGTCAACTGGTATGCCGGATGGAAACGGAAAAAATGCACCGGCACGTCAGGTCCCAGCTCGGCCTTTATCCATTCGCACATCCGCCTAATCTCCTCGGCCGAATCATTCAGGTTCGGTATCAACAAGACCACTATCTCGTACCAGATACCGGTCTTCTTAAGTGTTAACAATGTATCCAACACGGGCTGAAGCGTTCCGCCGCAATATTTCTTATAGAACTCGTCGCTGAATGACTTCAGGTCTATCTTTACGGCCGACAACTGCGTGCACAGCTTCTTCAACGGCTCCTCTTTGATGTAACCATTGGAGACCATCACCGGCTTGATATCATTCTTGCGGCATAACCCGGCGATGTCATACATATACTCATAATAAACGGTCGGTTCGGCGTAAGTAAAGGCCACCACCAGCAGCTTGTTCTCCCGGGCCATCCCAATTATTTTATCGGGCGGCACGTAAACCGACCGGACATCCTCCGGTTTGGCCTGCGATATCTCCCAGTTCTGGCAGAATTTGCAGGACAGATTGCATCCGGACGTGGAAAGCGACAGTGTCTTGGCGCCGGGCAAGAAGTGAAAAAACGGTTTCTTCTCTATCGGGTCTGATAGCGTCACAGTGCAAGGATAGGAATGAACCAGGCTGTAAAACTTTCCCTCCCGATTCTCCTTATTGCCGCAAACGCCCCGCCCGCCCGGCGGAACACGGCATTTCCTGGGACAGACCAGGCATTCCACTGCATTATCCTTAAGCCTGTCATAAAACGCCGCCTTAACCGGTGATATAGCGGCATCCGACACGGCAGGCTGTCCCGGCGCGTAACGGCCCAGAGCAGTCGCGGCGCAGGCGCCTAATGCGGTTTTTATTATTGCACGACGTGTATATTTCATGCCCGTTCTCGAAACCCGTGCGGACCGGTCCGGCCCTAACGCTTTTTCTCTTCCCCCGGCTGGCCCAACGCCTTAAGCGCCGCCGCCGCCCGCATCCGCGAGTTGATATCGTTCTGATTCAGAACTTCCCTGATGTCATTGACCGATTTCGGCGCCAACCTGTCCTTGGCGCCCAGCTCGACCAGCACAATGGCCGCCCAGCCGGCCACCGAACTGTTTATATCTTTGAGCAGTTTGGTTACTTCGGGTATGATACTGCGGTCGTCAAACCGGCCCAGCGCCGACAGCACCATCATTCGTATGGCCGAATCCTCATCCTTAAGCAAAGCCGTCAGGTCCGGCACGTAATACCTGGCGTTCAATTCCACCAGCGCCGCTACCGCCATCCGGCGGATGTAGTTGTCGCCGTCGTTCAAAAGCTTGGCCATCTCCGGAGCCGATTCGCGGGCGTTAATCTTGGTCAGAATGGTGACGGCTGTCCGGCGAATGCCGTTGTCCTTATTCTTAAGCAGGCTGATAACCTCAGGCACGGCTTCCCGGACATTAGATTTGACAATAACATCTGCGGCCGATTCCCGGATGTCAAAGTTATTATGCCGGAGCAGTTCCAGCAAAACAGGAACGCCGTCCTTTGAGCCCAGCTCGATCAGAGCCCTAGCCGATTCCAACCTAATCCTGGTATCCGGGTCATTCAGAAACTCCTTAATGTAAGGCGCGGCCTGCGGGATAGTTCGGTCCCAGAGGATGATAATCATATCCGATTCTGACGCGGAAGTATCCCGGCCCACGCTCAAGCAGATGATAAAATGCTTCTGCTCGTAAGTCAGCCTCTCGCCCTCGTCTAATACCACCTCGCGTATCAGCGATGCCACATCCTGGTTGGCCACCCTGGTCTGGGTCCCACCCTCAGCCTCATTACCAAAAGCAACCACCTTCTGAAGAATCGCATACTTGCCGGCGTAATCAGCCATTATCAGATTATCATAGATATCCGGCATCTTCTTTAGTATCCGTCCGGAAAGCCCCAGCTTCTTGCTCAATATCACCTTAAGAATGCTCATGCCCGGACGTTTAATCTCGGGGTTATCCGACTGTATCACCGCGGTCCGGAGCTGGCCATAGGCCGGTTCGCCGATGTGCTCCAATTCGCGCCGGGCCTTTTCACGAACCGTCTCGTCCACATCACCCAGCTGGCTGATAAAGTTTTCAATCCGGGTATTGATGTCTTCCTGTGTTGCCTCGGCCTTGACCTGCGGTGATGTTTTAGGGCGTGACTTGCACCCCAAAACCATACATATAATAATCAATGCCGTAATAATAACGTGTTTCATACTTTCGCTTATCATTCCATTAACCAATAATATTCGGCCTACTCCCCAAACACCTGCGCGGTGTAGACCAGGAACTCCATCCCTTTATCTTTATAAGCGTCGGCTTCCAAACCGGCCTTCTGGCAAAGATACTGGAGCATGGTGTCGCGATCCCAGCCCTGTTCCGGCGCCACCTGAGGCAGAAACGTCGCTCCGTGCATGCCCTTTTTGATATAGACCCCGTGCGTGCCGACGATAATCTCTTTGTAGGAATCAATCCGCTTCATCGGCGACATCACCGATATCTCTATCTGCGTCCGCGGCTCCTCAACCGCCGTCATCGGCTCGAACCGCGGGTCGCCCGTGGCCGAGTCGGCCACCTGCTTCATCACCGCTTTGTAAAGCACCACCGGCTCAAAGTTGCCGATGCATCCGCGTAACTGCTTGTTCTGGTGCAGGCTGACGAACACCCCGAACTTCTGCTTCAGCCGCGGCGTCAGCTTGGAATCATCCACCTCCGGCTGTTTGCCTGATTTAAGATATGTCTGCAGGGTCTGGCGGGCCAGTTTCAGCAGGAACTTCTGCTCGGCATCACCCAGGAGGTAAGACTCCTCCGCCGCGCCGGCCCGGCTGAAAGCAATGGCCGCGTAGCTCACGGTATGGTTATAATCGCCGGTCAGGTCGCCCGATGTGTAATACTTAAGCAATTCCGCCTTGGAACCTGCTGGTAGCAGGTGCAATAATAATGTAATCGGGTTATGTCCGCAGATGGTCGCGCCGGTTGCCCCCAGGTATTTAATGAAACCGTCCGGAGACAGCTTCAGTATTTGCTCAATCGCCCCGCCGTCCAGCTTCTTGAGATTATCCTTTACATTATCTTTAAACGGAACATAACCGAAACTCTCGCCAAAATGGGTAAAGTCCGAGCTGGCAATCAACAGGGTCTGGCCGTCGATAATCTCCTTAAGCGCTTCAGCCGCCGTCCGGGAATCCTTATCGCCCAGGGAGTCAACTATCAGCGGCACCAGCTTGCAACCCGGGAACACCATTTGGATGAACGGCAGTTGTATCTCCAGCGAATGCTCCGGCATCTCGGCCTCGGGTTGGTTGGAGAATATCCCGCCCTTGTCGAGGAGTTTCTTGCAGGCAACGGTATCTATCTCTACCAGGCCCAACGGCGTCCGGTAAGCGGACATCCCGGTAACGGCAATGCCCTTGAACCGGTAAGGCTGGTGATTCGGCCCCATCAAAATAATCCGCTTATAGATATTGCTGCCGGCGGCCTTGTAAGCGTAAGCCGCGCCCGGACCCGAATACTGGTGCCCGGCGTGCGGAACAATCAATGCGCTCACATCAGCCAAAGGTTTGACATCGGCCTTATCCAGATATTGGCGGATATCCTTCCGGAGCTCATCAGCCGACCCCTTATACCACGAACCGGCCAAAGCCGGCGGCCTGGTCCCCGTATCCTGCGATTTCGGCATATCCTCACCCCCGCACTTACATATAGAAGCAACTATCAGCCCGATAATGAATAAGTAACGCATCATTTAAATTCCAGCTTAATCAGCATACTTATAGCTTGGGGATTCGATGTAGTCAACAAAATCATTGACAGCGTCCGGAAATTGGCTACGATACACCCAATAATATAGAAAACTTGAGTGAAAGGAAAGTTGTAGCGGACCGGCCAACTAATAGACTATTAAAAGAAAGGAGTTTTATATGCGCAAGACCTTGAAGAAATTTCTCTGGGCGTTGTTGTTCATCGTGGTAGGCGGAGTAATCCTGATGTCCAATTACGGGATGATTTCGGTCAGCTTCGACCTGGCCAAGAACTGGCCCATAATCCTGATTGCCTGGGGGCTGTTGAAGCTTCTGGACGTCTTCTTCGGCGGACACAAAGACTCCGACAAGAAATAAGCCAGAACCAAAGTCAAAGCAAGAGCGAATTAAGTATGTGACGCCCCCTCTGATGCGGGGTAAACTCCGCGCCCATGCCTGTCCCGCCACAGGCGGGAGCGCCCTAATCACCGACGGGAGGCCGAATGCGGCTCTGGCGCTCAGTGTCCCCGGGATTTCACCGTCCTTGTAAATCTAAAACACCATTTAGCCAGAACACCATCCAACTCCGGCGAGCAGACACAATTGCACCTTGGAAAATCCTGATTGGGTATAGGTAATCCGGCAAGGGTGGGCTATGCCCTGCCAGGCCGTGATAGGGTAAGGCCAGGAGTGTGTGTTGAGAATTCCCGATAGGCGGTCTATATAATCACAAGCCGTGAGCAGGTGAGGCCAGGGGTATGTGTTGAGAATACCAAGGATACCGGCTATGTATCCACAAACCGCGATAGAGTGAGGCCAGAGGTGTGTGTTGAGAAGACCCAGAATACCGGCTATATATCCACAGGCCGCGATATGGTAAGTCCGGAGAGGTGTGTATACAACTCCAGAGAGGCGGTCTATATAATACCAAGCCGTGATATAGTAAGGCAGGAAAGGTGTGTATACAATTCTCAAGAGGCGGTCTATATAATACCAGACCGTGATAGGGTGAGGCCGAAGAGGTGTGTATAGCAATCACAAACCACCCTCTATGTTCTGCCAAGCCGTGATAGGATAAGACAGAGGGGGTGGGCTACTACCTCCGGGGGTGCTGGTTATACTTGCTCACTACTACTCGCTATTGCTAATTTATACTTGACTTTACCTCTTAATAATGGTGTTTAGGTCGTTCAGATATGGCTAAATTAATGAGTATAAAAGAGGCGGCTGAACGGCTAGGTATTTCGATATTCACCGTACGCCGGCTGATTCAGAGAGGTCAACTACCGGCCTCTAAGATAGGCCACCAGTGGCGGCTTGACCAAGACGCCCTGGAGTTGTATATCAAAAGCCGCTCCAGCTGGTCAGGCGATATCGCCCTCAGCAAACTCTATTTCCGGCCCGAGGTCTTGAACCAGTATCACCAAGATGCCAGATACTATGTCCAACAGGACGGCTCACGTGGCCGGTTAGGATTAAAACAAGAACAGAAAACCCTGCACGCCTTCAAATCAGTACAATGGGCCGCAGACAAGAATAAAAAATACAAATCATTGGAAGACGCTGAAACACGGCTGTTTATAGAATTATACTTCTGGCAGGTCAAACTAAAATCCGGCACGGACGCGCTAATGGTCAATCCGAAAGAATTCTACCGGATACCCGAAGCCGAACAGCAAAAATGGGCTAACTACCTGATACCCAATCCGCAGGTATAATATTTTATATAAAATAATTGACATTATTTCCGGTTTATGCATAATGGCACCCCATTATGACAGATTACAAGTTCCAATCAAACAGGATATCCCGGCCAAAGCTGCACAGCTTCGCCGATGCCACCGCTCTGTCATCTGCCCGCGTCAATTCCCTGTCAGTCAATTGGTGGTCCGCCTAACCGGACCAAAATCATTACTTACATATTCCGCCTATTTTTCGTAACCCCAAGCTTTTGAGCATCGCCTGATGCCATTGCCTGGATTGTTAACTAAATAAACTACAAGCTAAGGAGTAAAATCCAATGAACAGGATAATGTTATCGGAGCAGGAAATGCCGACCCAGTATTACAACATACTGGCCGATTTGCCTGAGCCGCTGCCGCCGCCACTGAACCCGGGCACGGGTCAGCCCATCGGCCCGGCCGACCTGGCGCCGATATTCCCCATGGGGCTGATTAAGCAAGAGGTGTCTACCGAGAGATTCATCGATATTCCCGATGAGGTGTTAGAGGTTTACCGGATGTGGAGGCCGACGCCGCTGGTGCGGGCTTATAACCTGGAGCGCTATCTGGGCACGCCAGCCCGGATATATTACAAGAACGAGAGCGTTTCGCCCACCGGCAGCCACAAACCCAACACGGCCGTGGCACAGGCCTATTACAACAAGGCCGAGGGGGTTACCCGGCTGACTACCGAAACCGGAGCCGGCCAGTGGGGCTCGGCTTTGTCTTTCGCCTGCAACCGGTTCGGGCTGAAGTGCACGGTCTATATGGTCAAGGTCAGTTACCAGCAGAAGCCTTACCGCAAGTCGCTGATGCATCTGAACGGGGCCGAGGTGCACGCCTCGCCCAGCAAGCTGACCAACGCCGGCCGCAAGATACTGGCGCAGTCGCCCGATTCTCCGGGCAGCCTGGGCATCGCCATTTCCGAGGCGGTCGAGGACGCGGCCAGCCACCCGGATACCAAGTATTCGCTGGGCAGCGTGCTTAACCACGTAATGCTCCACCAGAGCATCATCGGGCTGGAGGCCAAGAAGCAGTTGAAACTGGCCGGCGAGACACCCGATACCATCATCGGCTGCGTGGGCGGCGGGAGCAACTTTTCCGGACTGGCCTTCCCGTTCGTGGCCGATAAGCTGTCCGGCAAGAGCCAGGTCAAGCTCCTGGCCGTGGAACCGCTGGCCTGCCCGTCGTTGACCAAGGGCGCTTACGCATATGATTTCGGCGATACCGGCGAGCTGACGCCGCTGCTAAAGATGTACACGGTCGGGCATAAGTTCGTGCCGGCCAGCATCCATGCCGGTGGACTGAGATATCACGGCGACGCGCCGACCCTGTGCCTGCTGGTCAACAAAGGCGTGGTCGAAGCCGTGGCCTATCGCCAGAAACCGGTGTTCGAGGCGGCCATGACGTTCATCCGAACCGAAGGAATGGTGCCGGCGCCGGAAACGGCCCACGCCATCCGGGCCGCCATCGACGAGGCGCTTAGGTGCAAGCAAACCAAACAAGCCAAATGCATCGTCTTCAATTTCAGCGGACACGGATATTTCGACCTGGCCGCTTACGACCAGTTCCTGGAAGGCAAGCTGGAGGATTACGAATGTCCGGAGGCCGAGATAAAGCGCAACCTGCGCGAAATAGAGGCACTGGTCAAGAAGTAAAAAGCAGAAAGACAAGAATCAAAAGCACATAGGTACATAACTGGGGCGCTCCGCAAGGGGCGCCCCTTTTTATTTATATGCCTTAGGAACTATTTATCCCCTACCCCCGGCGCTTGAGCTTTCAGGTCTTTACCGAGCAGCGCGAACCAGACGGTGCCGACCAGCCCGCAGGCGGAGGCGACCAAGAAGTTGGTCTGGGGCGAGATATTCCATAAAAAGGCGCTGCTCAAAGCGGCCATAGCCACTATCACGTCGCGGAACAGATAATATGTGCCGAAGGTGATGGCCTTGGCATCCTCGGGCGCCAGGTCCATTATCAGCGCTTTCCGGGTCGGCTCGCCGAATTCTTTCAGACCGCGGACGATAAAAGCAATTATTAATACCGGGAATGTCCGGGAGAACAAAAGCACCAGCGGAAATACCGTGAAGAATCCGAAGGTGATAATGACAAACGGTTTCTTGGATGTCCGGTCGGCCAGGTAGGCCACGGGGATGTAAACCAGCATGGCAGTGGCCATTTCCACGGTAGTGAGGATGCCGAAATGGAATGCGCTCAAGCCGATGTTGTTTACCACCCAGACGACCACAAAGGCGTAGGGAATTTGTTCGGCAAAACGGATGAGAATGTCGGAGACCAGCAGGTTACGCAGCGCCGGGTTGAAGTTCTTGAACAACCCGCCGGCAGGCTTGACTGATTTTACTTCAGCCTTTTGGGGTTCATCACTTTCCATATTCTGGCAGTTTGAGTGTAACGAATTACTGCCAGGTATAGTCGGCCGTGCTCCTGAGTCGCATCCGCCTTTGGCGGACAACTTCACAGGCGGCCGATCTATAAAAAACCACTGGACGATGATGGATATCATGGCAAGGCCTAAGGCGGCGCCGAAGGCGATGCGGACGCCTTTGACCATGCCATAGTTGCCTATGAGCAGTCCGCCCAGGATGGGCCCGAGCGCCATCGGGATGCGGCGCACAAAGGAATGGACCGTGACGCCCATAGCCCGTTTGTCTTTGGGAACGGCCTGCGATACCAGGCTCATTACGGCCGGCAGTGAAACGGCCGTCCAGGATATAAAGAATATCGAGCCGATTAACACCGCCTGCCAACTGGGGGAAGCAATGACGATGGCGTAGCCGAACATAGCGATGAGGGTGAATATAATCAACGCTTTTTTATGTCCGAGCCGGTCGCTTATCCAGCCGCCGGGCAGTGAGTAAAGCGCGCTGAGCAGGTTGTCCATGGCGTTGAGGAAACCGACAACGATGGTTGAACCGCCCAGCGCGAGGATGTAAATAGGCAGGAAGCGTTCGGCCATCTTTTCGCCCAGCCCGATGAAAACGACCATAATCACCATGGCGGTGATGCTGGCGTTGATGCCGAAGAAGTCTATCAACCGCCTAATGTTGTTTTTGGGCATAGGTTTATTTTTAGAAACCTTATTAAACCGCTGAAAACACTGAGCACTCTGAATCAAACACAGTTTATGCTAAAGGGGCGGCTGTAATCAGCCGCCCCTTATTCCATGGTCTGTGGTCTATAGTCTATAAACCCAACACTGCCAGAACCTTGTCAAACAACTCCTTGGGTATGTTGGTGATAGCCAGAACCTGGTTGCCTTTCTTGGCGATGTAGTCAACGGTATTTTCCGGGGTGTTATACCGGACGAAATTATCGCCTTTTTCCGGCGCGTATTCGCGTTCGATATGGTAAGACAGGCTTTCGAAATATTCGTCGGCGTCCTTGGCGCTGTCCCAAACGCTCTTATGGATCACGAACATCTGCCTTGACGAGGCGTTAAAATATCCAACATAGGTGTCGCCGCCCCAGCCGGCCGCGGCTTCTTCGGCCAGCGGTCCGGATTTGGGCGTGGTCATTAACTGCAGTCCCATGACGAACTCACCCTGGGTGTCAGTTTCCGAGTTCTTCCAATCCGCACCGAGCGTCGAGCTCAGGTCGGCTACGGTAACCTTTACGGGCGGGTCGTTCTGGGCCATATATTTGTCGGCGTGCAGGACCTGTTCGGTCGAAGCCGGCGGATTGGCGTACATGGCGTTGACGCCTTCCCAGCCCTGAGCGTCCTTTATGGCCTTGACGAATCGGGCGGCGGTGGAATAGCCAAAAGCGCCCATGCGCATAGCGGCTTCGCCCTGTTTGGACCCATCATAGTTGGCCGGGCCCATCATTCGCCACGGCGCGGCTGATTTAATCATCATTTTGGCCATGCTTTCGGGCATGCATTCGATGAATGTCAGCGTCGCATCACCCTCTATCAGAGCGGTGAAGGCGTAGCGCTGGTCAATGGTTTTTTTGGTCTTTTCACGGTCGCCGGTGCCGAAAAGCTGGTCTTGCAAGGCGTGGAATGTCTCGTGAATGCGAGTGCCTTTGAACTTGACCGGGTCAAGCCCCTGTTTGAGGTATAACGTCTTGTCGTCCCAGCGGTAGAAACCCAGGATGGTGTCGGAATCGCGGCCGCCGCCGTAGGCGCGCTGGAATTGATCCGGCGCCATAATCTTGTATTTAGGCTCTTCTTTGTACTTGATACCGCGTATGGTGGCTATCAGATTCAATGCCTCTTTCTGAGCCATTTCGTCCTCTGGCGTGGGTGTGATTTCCACGATGGCCGGTATCAACGCCATTACCTCCTTGTATTCGGGCGTACCACGATAGGCGGCCAGGTCCGGATCGGCGTCAATGGCCTGACGATTGTCGTAACCGCTCTTGATAGCCTTGGCCAAGTATTCCATGGTCGGAGCCTTTTCATTCATCAAAGCATAGGTACAGGCGATGTTATAATAGGTAGTCGGAATCATGGGGTGGTCATTCTTTATGACTCCCAAAATATCCATAAATAACTTGAGAGCCTTGGGGTAATCGCCGGAAACGATGTTGTTGACACCTTCGGTCATAAGCCGGTCGGCCAGTTCTTCGGTTTCCTTATCCGCGTCCGGTGGCGGCATTTTAGCCTGCTCGGTCTGGGCCATCATTTTAGGCGGCGGCGCAGCCTTGGCGGCCTTATTGCCGGCATTGGCGCAGCCGATATAGGACAACATCAACCCGGTGGTTACAAGCCCGGTTAATACCCAGTGCAATTTCTTCATAGGTTCCTCTCTTTCTTTTTATATTATAATAAAGCCGGCAAAGTTAACGCCGGATGGTTTACTTTCTGTAAATGGGCGATGATTTCTTCCTCGGTATTGGCAATGGTTTCGTCGGCTATCTTGTCGAGCAGGTCGGGCGCGCCTTCCTCTTTGGCCCGGGGGTCGAACAGCGGCCGGATTTCGTCCTTTAGCATCCTGGGCATCCAGACTATCCGCTTCGGCCCGTCCTCGGCCACCAAAAACTTTCTACTGACGATGTAGCGTTTACTGAGTCCGATGAATCCGGGCACCTGCTGTCCACCGCCGACCGTGCCGGCCAGCGTGGAGAACTTCATGCCCGACGGGGTCATGCCCGGGAACTCGCGGTTGACAATCATAACCCCATTAGCGGCCGGCAGGACCACGGCGATGCATTCGAAACAACCGCACGAGGTCATCGGCTCCTGCATGATGCTGTAAGCGCTGAAACCCTTGAGGTTTTTGCGCGAGCTTTCGTAGACGAAGTCGTTGACGCCCTTCCACTGACCGAGCCGGGCGTCAATTAGGTCGCCCTTGAGCACCGGCTGGTTGGCGCCGCGGGCGTTAATCTGGTAAGCCGCCTTGCAGGTGAACCAGTTATACGAACCGCACAGCCCGGTCCGTTCTGGAGATACGACGCAAACGTGGGTCGGCGCAAAGCTCTGGCACAGCGTGCAGGAATAGAACGTGTCGACACTTTCGTCGGTCATCGAGCCGATACGCTCATCGCGTTTCTTGTAAGCGACCCGGGCCGTGGCACGCCATTTCAGCACCTCCGGCTCGGTGGTGTATATCTTGACCTGGATTTTATCGATGATGGTGCCGAATTCGTTATGGAACTGGGCGTGCAGGATGGTGCCCAAGTGTGCGATTTTGAAGCCCTTGGCCTTGGCTTCCTTGCTTATGCGGATCCAGTTGATATCACGCTGGCCCATATGGAAGATGCCCTGGGCCTCGTTGATGAAGTTGTGCACCCGGCGCTCGATGACCGGCTCGAAGTCCTCCTGCATCTGGCGCCCGGCCACCTCGACCACAATCCCTATGGGCAATGCCGAACCTTCGGGCACATCGTCGATTTCCGGGCCGATGACCTCTATTTTGTTGTCGGTCACCTGGTTGATATCCTTCATCATCACGAACTCGAATGCCGGAGTACGGTTACCGCCCATCTCGACGTGGGTATCCTCGCCACGGATGCGTTCGCCTTCGAATGCCGGGCCGTAAGACACCGGAATTGGTATCTTGGCCACATGTATCTTCAGCCCGCGCACCTCAACGGCCTTCTGGACCATCTGGTCCGGTTTGACCGGCGAAACGACGTGCTCGTAGGTGCACACGCCCGAAGGCAGTATCTGTCCGATATCCTGTTCGGAAATGGTCGGGAATCCGAAGTTAATAGCACCGGCGGCCTGGGCGTGCTTTTCGTCATCGACATCGCCGAAGGCTAGGACAAATGCGAAAATGCGGTTCTTGTTATATTTAAGAATGCGGGTATAGTCACCCGGCCGGACGCCGCCGAAAGACAGCGCCGCCCGTGTGGCAAATCCTAGGGCGTGAACGGTGGCGGTAACGTCGCCGCCGAACGGCACCAGACGTGTTTCCCAGCCCATCTGGATACCGGCCTGGCGGAGCTGGTCGGCCATACTCTTACCATCGGTGGCGGCGGACATAAAGACGTATAGGTTTTTCTCCTGCAGTTCGCGGGCGATTTTGACGGCTATTTCCGTAGTCGGACAGGCGCCGACAATGGCCGCGAATCCGGGCGCAGTGCCGTCCACAAACTCGACCCCGCGCTTACGCATGATGACGTCGTCAGCCGCGCCCAACCAGAAATCGCCTTCTTCAGGACAGTTCTCAAAGACGGCGTAAGGCACCGGGTCTTCCAAATATTTAAGGGCTTCTATGATTTCGTCGGCGAATAAGGCGGCCATGCCGCAGTCGAGCGTATGCCCCAGATAAGGCACCCAGGACTTTTCGGCCGGTATCGGATGAAGCAATGCTTTGGCCTTGAGAAGCAGTTCAGGCATATCACCCAATTTGGCGATATTCAAGCCGAGGATTCCGTGCGAGATGGGCAGGTAATAACCGGTATTGGGAAGCTCGACCTTGCGGTCCGGCCCGAATTTGGACAAGGCAACGTTCAGTTCTTTTTCCGCCCGGGCTACTAATTTATGAGCGCCCCTGATGGCGCGCGTGGCTATCAGTTTGGACATATATTATGTAATAGCTATACCTCTAACCCTCGCCGGGCTTCCATATCAAAAAGAACCCGCTCTTTCTTGCTCTGGATGCCGAGCGCCTGGCGTTTCTTGTTAATATGGTCTATAATCAATGCCGCCATCTTGCCGGCGTCGGGCTCGAATGCCCATCTGCCTTTGTAGATGCGGTCGTATTCTTCGAAGAGGTGCTTGCTCAGTTCCGGGCTGGCCGTGGTCGGCCAGGTGACGCCGAACCCGACCAGCATACCCGAGGCCACGAAATACTGACCGATTGCCAAAGCCTTTTCGCTCATCCATTCTGGGGCGCATCCGGCCACCGGCAAATCAGAGATATCAGTGCCCAGACCGCCTTCGCGAACCATCTCGGCGCAGGCGACCAATATCCGGCTGTTATCAACACAGGCGCCGCAATGAAGCACCGGCGGCATACCGACCGCGGCGCAGACCTCGGCCAAGCCCTTGCCGGCAAACTTAGCGGCTTCGGGCATGAGTAGCCCTTCCTTAGCGCAAGCAATAGCCGCACAGCCGGTCTCAACCACCAGAATGTCATTGCCGATGAGTTCCTTAACTAAATCAAGATGAGACTTATCGTGAGTGGTCCGGGGATTATTGCATCCGACCACACCAACCACGCCGCGGATGCGGCCGTTAATGATATTGTCGTTAAGCGGGCGATACGACGCCCGGAACGAACCGCCCAGCATATAATTAATGGTTTCGTGAGAGAAGCCGGCCACCACGTCAACCTTTTTGTCGGGGATGTGAACGTTCTTTGGCCTCTTAGGATAATTTTCCACGCCCAGACGAACGATACGTTTGGCGGTATTAAGTGCGTCGTGCTCGTGGAATTCTATATGCTCCGCGCCGGGCATCTTGGCCTTGGGCGAGGTTGATATTATCTTGGTGTGAAAACACTTGGCCAGCGACGGCAGAGACTGCATAACGCACTGGATGTCGACAATCATGGCCTCAACCGCGCCGGTGAGGATGGCGATTTCCTGCTGGAGGAAGTTACCGCCCATGGGAATGCCGTGGCGCAGGAGTATTTCGTTGCCGGAACAGCACATGCCGACCAGATTGATGCCTTTGGCTCCTTTTTGCTTGGCCAGAGCAATCATTTCCGGGTCGTGGCTGGCCCGGACTATCATTTCGGCCAGTAACGGCTCGTGGCCGTGGACGATGATATTGACTTCATCTTTCTTAAGCACGCCCAGGTTGACCTCGGTCCGGACCGGCACGGGCGTGCCGAACATTATGTCCTGCAGTTCGGTTGATATCATCGAACCGCCCCAGCCGTCAGCCAATGCGCAGCGCGAAGCCTGGAGCATGATATTCTTGTATTCCATATCCACGCCTATGGCGGTACGGTGAAGCATCTCTACTATTTCCCGGTCTATACCGCGGGGCGCCACGCCCAGCTCTTTCCAGAGTTGCTGACGTTTTTGGGGCGCTCGTTTGAGCAGGGTCTGCTCCCCGTCCTGCTTACTGAATTCAGCCAGGCATTTTACGCCGAGTTCTTGGGCGATGTCGTCTTTGGCGCGCGAGTCGGTCTTGATACCGAAGTCATTAGCCAGTGCGCGGAGCTTGGCCTCGTCTTTTATCTCGTAGCCGGGTACCTCTTTCCGTGAGGCGGCAATAAATGTCTGGGTAACTTGGCGGCCGTGGTCCGAATGAGCGGCCGAACCGGCGGCTACGGCCCGGGCAAAGTTGCGAGCGGCTACGGTATTGATGTCCGCACCGCAAACGCCTCTCTTGACTATGGAGTTGTCCGCCGAAGGCGGATCCGCCTTTGGCGGAAACCGGCACGGGCCCATATAGCAATGCTTGCAGCAGGCGCCACTGGCCCCGATCGGGCAGGGTTTAACCTTTTCGGCCCGCTGAAAGGCCGTGTCCATATTGCCGGAGCAGTCAAGCATCTCGGCAGTGGCCTCACAGGCGGTCCGGTTATCAGATTTATTGCCCGAACTCATGCATTATCCTTTCGCTCCAGCGCCGTCAATATCAAATCTATAGCGCTGATAACTTTGTGGTCAGTCATATCCCTGTAACCTTTGGTATCCATCTCCTTTATGGAAACAGAAACAGGTATCATACCAATTATTCCCAAAGAATCAAGATTATTGAGGATAAACTTTTCGTCATCCGGCGATTGTATTTTATTGCCGACGACCCTGATATTCTTGATACCGATATCTTTGGCCAGCGATTTTATCTGATGTGCGGCCCGGATACTCCGGCCCGACGGTTCGACTACGGTTATCAGGCAGTCGACCGAATCGGCGGTGCTCCGGCCAAGATGTTCGATGCCGGCCTCCATATCCACCACCACGCGTTCATCGCGGTTGAGAATAATGTGCTGGAGCAGGCTCCGGATCAGGGTGTTTTCAGGACAGACACAGCCGCTACCGCCGCTGGCCACACCGCCCATGACGATAAGCTTAACACCGTTATGCACAGTGGCGATTTTGTCGGGCAGATCGCTGACCGTGGGGTTAAGCTTGAATATCTGTCCGGACTTGCCCGGCTTAGCACCAGTGCGTTCCTCTATAAGTTCAACCATCTGGCTTAAGGACATTATTTTATCCGGGTTGGGAAATCCCAACGCGCCGGCCAGCGAGGCGACTGGATCAACGTCAATAGCCAAAACCTTAAAGCCTTTATCCATCCAGGCCCTGGCAATCAATGCCGACAGTGTTGTCTTACCAACACCGCCCTTACCGGTAATGGCTATTTTCATAGGTATTATTTAGTTGATAATCTTTTAGCCGCTTTGACAGTATTGACCATAAGCATGGCAATGGTCATCGGGCCGACACCACCCGGCACGGGCGTGATGGCCTTGACTTTTTCCTTGACCTGCTCAAAGTCAACGTCACCGCAGAGGCCTTCAGGCAGGCGATTGACGCCGACATCAATGACGACCACGCCGTCCTTGACCATATCGGCGGTAATGAATTTCGGTTTGCCGATAGCCGCTACCAGGATGTCGGCCCGGCGGGTGACCTGACCGATGTCGCGTGTCCCTGAATGGCAGATGGTCACGGTAGCATTTTCGGCCATCAAAAGCAGTGATACCGGCTTACCGACGATATTGCTCCGACCAACCACTATTGCCTCGGAACCGGCTATCGGAATATTATTCCGCTTGAGAAGCTGAATGATGCCGTGCGGCGTGCAGGGCAAATACATATTTTCCGCCTCGATCTCGCGCATACTCTTCTTGGACAAAAGTTTGCCCATATTCATCAGGTGGAACCCGTCCACGTCCTTGTCAGGCGAGATAGCCAGCAGGATTTTATCGGAGTTGATATGCCCGGGCAATGGCAGCTGGCAGAGGATGCCATGAACTTTAGGGTCGGTATTGAGTTTCTTGATTAAGGTAAGCAGTTCAGCTTCGCCAACATTCGTGTTGAGTTTATGGTGGAGCGAGGTAATACCCAGTTTCTCGCAGATTTTTATCTTCTGGCCGACATAAACCTTGGAAGCCTCGTCTTCACCGACCAGGATGGTAGCCAAGCAGGGATTAATGCCTTTGGGTTTTAAACCTGCAATCTCGTCTTTTAGCTCCGACTGAATCTTTTTGGACAGTTCCGAACCGGATATGATCTGAGCCATAATAATCTCCTCTCATGAAAAGTGCCAAATAAATTAATTAACCAAATTATCATCGGCAGTCAAAGAATACCGGTCCGAAAATTAATAAACCCTAAACCGCTTGGCCGCAAATTAGACATATAAATTTAGTTGTCAGGACCGAACAAAAATGGTAGTTAAAACGCATGCAAAACAAAGGCAATACAGAAGTGGCCACCATCGCCGCCATAGCAGTGCTTCTCATACTTGTCGGCACAACCGTATCCGCCATCAGCCGGATGGAATCAGAACTTTCCAAAAGATATCTTGACCAGCTACGTGCCCGGGCGCTGGCCCAGAACGGAATGGTCTTTGCCCGGGAAAAACTCCAGTCAATCGACGTGCGGGATTTATTCCTGGAAAATGAGCGCACCTGGCAGTTTTACGGGGAAGACCTTGATGCCAACGGACGTTTGGACAAGAAAGAAGACCAAAATAACAGCGGATACCAGGATACGATCGAATGCCCGCTCAAGGACGCACTCCGGCCGTCATTCACTTCGGAAAAACTTATTTATAAAAGCAGCGGTAAATACGTCGGATATTCCGCGGAATCAACGCCCACGTATACCGGCGGCAATGATGTATATTCGCTTAAGGTGGTTGACTGCAACAGCCAGATAAACATCAACGCGGTCGATAACGGCACAAAACAGCTGCTCAATAATCTGGGCGATATCCTGGGCATCGATTCAATCAAGACGGAAGGCGGAAAAAAAGTCAAGCTGGGAACAGCCGTCTACCAGGCCCGGGCCAAGCAGAATAAATGGTTCACTACCAAGGAGGAACTCCAACAGTTCCTGCCAATCGATACGTACAACAAGATAAAAGATTATGTGACACTTTACGCCCGGGTTGACAGCAAGGTTATCAAGCCCAATTCATATCCAGCCCGGTCGGCGCAGCTGAAACCAGGGCAGGAAATATTCGCCTGGTCAGAGCTTAATCCCGGCCCGACCAAGCTTGAACCCCGCGCGCCGATTAACATTAACTCAGCGCCCAAAATCGTATTAATGGCCGTGCTGGCCAACCTGGAAAGCACATATTTGCAGCAAAACTTCAGAGGCAAAACCGGATTGATTGACGGCGGAGTTGATAAACCGGCCGAAGCTTTTACCAAAACCGCCATCGGCGTTCTGTCTCAAACGGCGCTCAAATGGCCCGAAGACCGTAAATCAATAGAGCTGATAACGGACCGTATCATCCGGGAACGCGCCAAGAAACCATTCCTGGAATGGGCCGATTTCAACAAATTTTGCGACGGGCTGACCGGCGACGGCGTCTTCGGACGGGTAGATACGCCGGAATTATCAGGACTGGCCCGGACAAAGGCAGACCTGATAAAAGCCAACGCCAACCCCAACACATTGTTTAATAAGTTTAACCCCGACCGGACGATATACCGCGAGATAGATAAATCTGATCTTGTTTCTTACACGACCGAGTTCTGTTTTGCGCCGGGCGGATGTTTCGAGATAGAATCTCTGGGAATGGTTTTCAAACCGACTAACAAGGAACGCAAATCCGATAAATTCAACGTGGCTGATACCCAGATACTGGAGTCTGAATACCTCCTAAGAAGCGTGGTTGAAATATTCAGGGTTTACCACGAAACCAACCAGAATGACTTTGCCAGAGGCGCGATTGCCAAAGCCAAGAACGAACACCCCGGCACTTACGAAAATAAAACGCTCATAACTTACCCTGAACCGCCCTCGGTTAAAACACCTTCCGACTGCGACGGTTTCATCGGGTTGAATAATATGGAATCAACAAATGACGGCCGGGAAAAAGTAACTTTCCAACACCATTTCCGCGGACTCAAGGCTAATTATGCCAAGGGCAACCCCGAAGTTATTACTTATTCCGGCCGACCGGACGACGGCAGCCTTTTTACCGCCGGCAGTATTTACCCGGACGGCATCTATTCTGAATCTAATAACTGCCCGACATATGAGGCCCAGGATAATTTTGTGGATGGCCCGGCGCACGAAAAGATTTACGGCGCCAAACGGTTCCGCGGCACGGTCTCGTTCTGGCTCAAGCCCAATTACCGCATCGAGTCAACCAAACCGCGGGTGATTTTCAGTCTGACCCGCCCCAACAAGCCGGAGCCTAACACGGAATATAATTATCAGGTCTGTCAGAACGTATTTGAGTTGTTCGCCTTTCCGTTAAATGCCAGAGTTATACCGCAATGGGCCGGACGGGTGGATGTCAAGCCGGCAGGCCAATTTATCTGGTTCTGGGAAATAGACGAATCGCTAGGCAACCAGCCGGATGAATATATCCTGGCGCATCCGATGGTTGACGCCGTGACCGAAGATGATTTTCCGGCTAAGGATCCCTTCCACAGTTGGATGCATGTCGGCATTGCCTGGGATACCCATCCAGGCAAGCAAAGACGCGAAGTTACCAGCTGCCGGCGGTGCCAAGGCACCGGCCGGATAGAATGGTACCAGTCCGGGGAACTCAATAATAAAGTCATGGGCCCGTGCCGGGACTGCAAAGGCTCAGGCGAGATACTCCGTAATTTCGGGAAGGAAGACGTTTATACTTTCTGCATCAACGGACGCGACCTGTCGCATTACGCCTACAACCAACCGGCCCTGTTCCCGCCCGAGATTATCCAGCCCATGGCCCTAGCGGCTGATAACGTTATCAGGTTCGGCGAGAAACCGGATGCAGCATTTTGGAATTCATCGGGGGATTTCACCATTGATGAGGTTACTATACAAATTAACGACAATGTTAAGGATGCCAAAACATATATTATAGACGAATATAAAAACGGACGTTACTATAGAGGCACCGGCTCGTTCATCTCGGGCGGAATAGATATCCTGCCAAAGACAAAGCGTAAAGACACACCCAAGAAGCAACGGATTATGACCAACTGGACAGTTTACTATCCGGAAAATTGGGATAAGTCCAAGCGCGGCGTGGAAGTACAGTTCCTAAACGACGACCAGGAACCGATATCGGAGGTAATGAATAACCCGCAAGGCGCGGAATTCGAGACCGGCGAACAGTCGCTTCGCTACAAAGTAAGGTTCCGCGGCAATAACGAGGAATTCAATACCCCTCTGACCGAAACTCCGTTCTTTGACGATATCAACATAATGGTCTTCAAACCATCACCAACGGTGCTGGAACAGTATATAATACCGTAATATGATGATAAACAGGATAATAATCACATTAGCATTGATAATACTTTCAGGCTGGGTCGGTTACGCCCAAGCGGACCAGCCGCAATCAATCCTATCGCCCTACATCCAGGACGACACTTTAAGTCCGACTGGAACGATTACCATCACGGGAAAAACAAATCTGTCCGTCGGCACCGCGATTAAATGCCTTATCAAAGGGAAATTAACCACAGACCGGGCCGATCAGATTAAACTACTTGAAATCATCTATACTTCGGTTTATGAAGACAACTTCTGGGCAGTCGAGATTCCGTCCGGCTATCTCAAATCCTGGGACGGGTTCGAGATAGAACTGACGGCCTCAGAACCGAAGCACGTCAAAGAGTATTACTATTTTGACATCCTCTCGCCAGATTTATCCAGGCGACGGCTGGATACGGCGCACTTCATTTGGGCTTCTTTCTCCGATGCCCTGGTATTGGACGAAGAACTTAACCAGCTTATCAGCACGATGGAGCAGGCCAAACAGAATAAACCCAAGATAGAACAGCTCATCAAAACCCCGCTGGGCATTTATAAAAGTCGAGAAGAGGCCATGGCCGGCTTGATCAAGCGCTGGGAAGCATGGGAAAAGGACTGGCACAAGAAACTTTTGGTGTTGCTGCCCGTGGTCAACGACTACAACCGCAGCCATTTGGTATTCCCTGCATCGCAGGAAAAACTCCAGCAGTATGTCAACACTATCAAGGAACAATATATCAGATACCACCAACGGTTTATCGGCCCGCTCAATGATAAGCCCGGAGATTTAATACAGTCCATCTCGCACTATTCAATTACTGATACAAACGCCTGGTACCGCAATACCGAGAATGAAAAGACTAATTTTTCCCGGGTGATAACCAAAGAACTTTCGGCAAAATTCCTCAAGGATATAACCACCTGGCTGGAACATTTTATCTGGTCCGGCACGAACCAGGACGAACAATTATTTACCCATCATGAAAAACTCCGCGCCCGGGCATCCGAGTATTTCAAACAGCTCAACGACGAGCTGGAACAATACAATAAATCCGAAACGCCTTTTATTAGACTCCAAGAAACATTGGAATTGATGACGCAAATCGGCCAATTTACCGAAAAGTCCGATGCCGATCCTGAAATGCAAAATTATATTATCAGTCTTAAGAATAAACTGGAGGTATTGTATGATGAATTACGTTAAGACCTATCAATTAGGCGCATGGTTGTGTTTACTGGCGGTTATCGTCTCGGCCGGCGCGGTCTACGGCCAGGAGGGCATAACCATCAATGCCGCCGTGCAATCCCGGACCCTGGCACAAAACCAGGTGAAATATTTCATTATCGTTGACGGCGCAGCCGGAGGCCTGCCGGCCCAGGCAGTGCTTAAAATCAACCTCTATTACGCCTTCCCGCTCAAAGATGATGACCCGGCCAACAATATTTCCATCAAAAACCGCTCCCGGATACTGGACACCAAAAGATGCCGCATCAAAGAATCCAAATACGTCATTGATTTCGGCCCCTACAACAACACCCCGCCGCCCGGAAGTTATTACATTACCGTAACCAGCGATAACCCGGAAACGGTTACCGAGCATGTCCTTAACCTGGGCGGATTCCAGGAGGCCAATGATTACAGGGAAAAAGTACTGGCTGAAATCCGCCAGCAGGCATTCCGTATCGAACCGCTTTTCAAGGATGTCAAAACATTCTTCCTGGATAATATCGCCAAACCGGTATCGGCCACATCGGAAGCGGACCAAAAAATAGCCCAACAGTGGCTGGCCCGGATAACGGCTATAACCAACGAGGTCTCCAAAACCTGCGGCGTCTATGATGAATTCAGGGTCTTCGGCGTTATTTCCACTTACAAGAACACGACCACCGGGCTGGCCGATTCGATCAAATCCCTGGCCCGGGTCCTGGTTGATGCCCTGCTCATGCCCCCGGCCGAGCGGCGAATTGACATCTTAAAAGAAAAGATTGATTCTTTCCGGGTCGGGATGGAAGAAGACCTGAGCGCTCTGGGCTGGATTAAACCTTTTAATAAAGAGCTGGTGGCCCAAACCACCAAGAATATCAGGTCGTTCCTGGACGACAAAAATGCCGTCTCTATACCGGCTCCGGTCAGCAAAGCGCTCCTGGCTCTGGGCGAGGAATTACCGCCTTCTTATTACAACACCATTTCTTTGCTGGCCGCAAACCTGGCTATCTGGGCCAAGTACAAGCCGACCGAACGGACTGATTACCTCAAAGGCGTGATACTGGATTCAGTCGAGGTTTTAGAATGCCTGCTCCACGACCACAGCCAGGAAAATGGCGAGCATAACCACGAAAAAGAAGCTGAAAAGAAATAGTAAGGAGATAAACCAAGAATTGAGTTGGTACCCCTTATTGGATGACCTTAGCAACTGGTGTTTAAGCCCTGAAGCCTCTCTGATGCTTCAGGAATTACCTTCGTTCGTTGCTTAATGGTCTCAAATGCACTTGTTCAAGTTGTTGTTTTCGGATCCCCTTTCCACGCAAGCGTTCCACCTCTTGTTAAAATAAACTCTTTGGGGAAACCCCATTGCATAGACGATATCTTAATAAGAAGAAAATCATTTTGATCTTTAACGTCCGTCACTAATACCTCATGAACTTTGAATTTTTCCTCCATATGAAGTGCCACTAATTCATCGGCAGATTCCCCTCTGCTACTGACCCAATTCTCTAATAGTTGCTTGATCACTATATTAGAATAAACGATATTTATCATTATCTGCCGCAGATACAAACAGCTTCGCAACAGAATTACTTGGGAACAGGCATATCTTCCATCTTTTTCTGACATTCATCCCTCATCTTAATCAACATAGTCACCATTTCCGTATCATACCTTTTTTCAACATCCTTCCAATTATATAAACTCAATAACTCATCACATTTATTCTTACTATTTACAAAATCACCTAAACGAAAATATCCTATAGCTATTTTCACAATAACACTTAAATCGTAATGATACAAATCATACGCTTTTAAAAGTTCTTTTAGCGCCTTTCTATATTGGTCTTTTAGCGCCGGATCCAGGGGAATTAATACGGATCCCTTGAAAGAATAATACGACCACTCATCAGAGTCTATTTTAATTGCATAATCGACACACATAATCTCCCATGTCACTAATTCCTTATCAGGATTATAATCTTTTATCGCAATACCACTAAATAAAAAACTTGCCAATACTTGTTTCTTGGTCATATTCCTCATAAAACCGAATTCAGCGCCATCTTTGTTTGCCTTATTAAGCACCGGTTCAAGAAGCGTTATATATTCCTGGTCGGTCATATTTTTCCCATTGCTTGTGGTCTCTATATTTATCCTTGTTTTACCATCATCATATCTCAGAAAAAAATGCCTCGGCAGTCGGACTCCGTAAATCGGCAGGTTAAGCCGTTCAGCCAGACAAAGATATATCATACCAACACCGCCACAATCGCCCTCCTTGGTATCTAATACTATGGGATAAAACTTATGTTTAAACTCCAGCTCCTCCAGCGATTTTACTTTTGGCATCCTAAATTTAAGGTCTTTAAAAATATAATTATTCAACACGTTAATAATTTCCTTGGGATCTGTTATGCCTTTTAATTTGGGACTGATTGTTTCGGCCATATTATCAAATCGCTGTTTCTGCAGTTCGATATTCAACCCTGGCTCAACGGCTTTGCTCAGCAATAAGGAATATTTCAAGATGTTTATTTGGTTTTCTGGCGTGTTTATAATCTCGTCAACCACCGCCCCCATATCAACTTTTTCTAGTTGCTTGGATTCATTGACTTTATAAACAGCTTGTTGGCAGGATGACACGGACAGCAGTCCGGCCAAGATGAAAATTATAATTTTAGCCTGTTTTCTAATCACCATATCGTCTTGTGTACTATTTTAGAATTTAATTCCTATTTGGACTATTGGTATAAAATCATCTGGTCGTTTAGGGTCATCATTTGTAATTATACCTAACCCAAAAGAAACATTGTCTATTTTAAAATTAGCAAATGATACTAGCGTCTTAATTAAAGCCTGTTTATCTTCAGGATCATTCGATTTAATCATGTGATCAAGTTTCTTAAGTTCCTTGGTGGCTTTACCAAATAACAAACCTACCTCAAGGGGTGAAAGATCTCTATAATCAAATAGTTCCCCATTAACTGAATCAATTAATACTGAAATGGCAGTTTCTGTAGTAGCCTTCCGTCCCTTTTTCTCAAAACTTTTAAAAGGATCTTGCCCCATCTTAGCCACATTAGAAATATCTGTACCCATTTTGCCGAGCGGTGTCCTTAAAACATTAAAGTAGTCACTTATGAACTGGTCACCATTATAATATAAATAAGCTAATTCATACACAAAAAGTTTTACTGCCAATGGTGTTTGCTGAACCTCTGTTGGTTTTGGCCCATTAACCTCTATAAAATGTTCGCCTAAATCACTCCAGCCGCGCAGTTTAGGCGGCGGAGGTATTCCCGTCCAAGGATGTTCGCCTCTTGCCAGAGTATCAGGTTTAGACAATTCCTTCATCTGCCAATCATTTAACCCGCCCATCCCGTTCCCCTTCGCTTCCAATCCCAACGGGTCTATAAAATTAGCAGGGTTACTTCTAACATACTCGTAAAGGTTCATGCCGTCAGAATACCCAATCGGGTCTCTTTGCAGGAACCGCCCCATCTCCGCCGAGTAATATCTGGCCCGATAGTAGTAAAGACCAGTTTCCATATCATATTCCCGGCCCGTAAACAGGATGTTGTTCTTAACCCGGCTCTTCTTCCGTTCCTTGCCTTTGCCGTCATAGATGGTTGCCTTGCCATAAGCGGTATATTTATACGATTCTACCACCTCGCCTTTATTGTTGCTGATATGCGTGATTGAGCCTAAAGCGTTCTCGTGATAGTAGTATTGCTTCCGGCCTTTCTGCATCATCAGGACTTCGTCTATGCCGTTGCCGTAGATATAACTCTGTTTTAACTCATTATCCGCATTATATTCTTCTATTACCCTGACACCGTCATAATAATAGTAGTTAGTGATTGATTGATTCTTGGATTTAGCTATCCGCCTGCCTAAAGCATCATAGGTATAAGAGACAACCTCGCGGGTAAATACGACTTTACCCTCAACAATAAAACTCTTGCTTGCCTTAATCAGGCGGTTGGCATAGTCATAGGCATACTGATATTCCATTTCCGCCTGCCGGGATTTGTGCTCGTTTATGCCGCAGTTATCAAGCTCGTCTTTGAGGTCGTCAGCTTTGTTGCATTCGTCGTCATCTTCATCATCGCTATCACATCGTTCGTCTTCCCAATCCTGAGCCTTGGGGAATTTACAGAACCCAAACCGTTCTTTAAGGTGCTTCATCAGCGGCTCGCGCTTTGAGGTCAGGTTGCCGTTGTGGTCGTAGGTTAAAGATTGATTATCTATCTGCATGTATTGATTCAGATTGTTAATAGCATAGGTAGTGGTTTGGTTGTCAGCTATTAAGTTATTCCAATTACCCACGCCATCCAAATTCCATGATTGAGTGGTTAACGGCGAGTTGTTAGATGCCGGTGGCTGTGTGGGGTTAGTCATATCATACTGCACCACAATCAACCTGTATAATGAGTCATAAGTATAGGCATCGCCTTTGCCGCCTTCGTGCAGACGCTTTTCATACAGCCGATTATCTTCACCGTCATAACCATAGCCAAAACCTATTATTATCTGCCGTAACTCTACTCCGGCATATTCTTTCTCTTGCCCCTTGCCTTTGCCCTTGCCTTGGTCTTTCTTATCCCTGGGCATCCAGGCTTTTATGCTTGAGTGGTTATATTCGGTTACCCGACGATTAGCATCATACGCAACGTTTAGTTTACTGCCGTTTCCGTAAGTCCGGTCTTGGATTCTAAAAGGCCCACTGTAGTTATAGGCCACAATTGTCTGTTGGCCGCTGGCTATTTGCTTGATACGGTTCAGCTCGTCCGGCACGAAGTTGATTGCCTTGCCTGAAGGATAGGTCAATCCTGTCCGGTTACCAACTTGATCGTAAGCGGATTTAACTAATTTTGCGGATAAGTTTCCGATTTGCTGTTGTTCTTCAAGAAGGCGGTTTAATGAATCATACTGCATCGCCACCGAAGAATAATCGTTCTTAGCCGAAGTCATCCGGGACAAGCCATCATAACCGAATTCTTCGTAAGAACCGCCGATAACATTTGTTCCTTTAATTATATCCTTCCGGGTTAACCTGTTTATATCATCAAAAGTCTGGGCTATCTGAGTGCCGTTGGCGTCTATGATTTGCTCTATATTATCCGCCGCGTCATAGGTGAATTTCTTGATCGTGCCATCTGGCAGAGTCTCTTCTTCCCTGCGATTGAGAACATCATACATATACGAGGTGATATTGCCGTTATCATCCTCCAGCGCCAGGAGCCGTGAGTTGTCGTCCCATTGGTATTTGGTCTTTACCTGCTTGGTAATACTTCCGCTCCCCTTGCCACCTTGTCTTAAATCTCGTATCGCTTGTATCAAGCGGTTCATCCCGTCATACGCATTAGACGCGGTGTTGCCCTCGCCGTCCATGCTGTAAACCAGGTTATTGCGGGAATCGAACGAGTAGCCGCGAATTACGCCGATTGGATTTATATTCTTGATTAACCTGTCCAGGGCATCGTATTCATTGCTCGTGGTATAGACTTGAGATGCAGGATTTGGGACTTGGGATAATTCGGTTTCCTTGGCCTCGGTTACATTAGAGTTTTCATCGTAGTTATATTCCACCTTATTGCCCAGGTGGTCGGTGCCGGATTTTACCCGTCCCAGACCGTCATAAGCCATCAGGGTTTGGTGATTATTGGCGTCCACCACACGCACGACGCGGGAATTCTTATCGAATTCATTACGGGTTGTAACCCACCCGCCGGTTGTATCAAGCCATTCCTGTATCTCATAATTGCGGTTGAGCTCGTCGTATAAATACTTCGCTTCGCTCAGTATGACGCCATCAACGCCGCGGCGTATGACGCGCGTCACATTGCCGACATCATCCAGTCCCTGCTCCATCCGATTGCCTAATGCGTCCACATAGCCGTAAACCCTGTCAAACCCGTCAATCAGGTATGTGATATTATGTCCTTTGCCATCCTGAACCCGTTCCAAATTACCGTTTAAGTCATAAAACCGCTTGACGGATGTCCATTTTGACGTGCCGTAGCCGCGGATGGTCTCTGACAGCAAATCACGCTCGTCGTAATAATTCTTTACCTGATTGCCTTCAGGCTGGGTGATTAAATCGCGGTTACCGTTTTGGTCGTAACCATACCGGGTGATAATGGATTTGGCGCTTGATACCTGCTCGGTCTTGGAAATCAGGTTGTCCAGGATATCATACCCGTAGGTCGTGGTAATCCAGGGCAGATCCGGGTCGGAATTATTGTTTTGGTCTTTATTCTCGACCTGCATCTGCTCGATATTTCCGTTGGCATCGTAGGAAAACTTGACACAATATCCCAGCCGGGAAGTAGTCTGGGTAACCTGGTTTAAGGCATTGACCGTAAACGAGGTCTTGTTGCCCTTGCCGTCGTAAATATTGGTGATGTTGCCTACCAGGTCGTATTCAAAAACGCTGGTAATTGCGGGCTTGCCGCCGCCTACCTCACGGCTGATGCGGTAGAGATAACCCTTCATCGAACCGCTGGTATAATACTCATTTATACTAACATAACCCTCTGGAGATATAGAGCGGGTTAGTTGCCCGTTTGCGTTATACCAGAATTTGGCTTCTATTATCTGCGGGTTAGTAGCCGCGGCCAGTCCTTTGGTGACAACCGGATAGGCGATTTTAACGATATTACCCTTATCCTGATTGGTGATACCATCGCCGTTCAGGTCACCCTGAGATAATTCTTCATAATCAAAATAGAACGTGGTTACCCGCCCCAAGGCGTCGGTAATGCTCTTAATCTGATTATGCCTGGGTTCGTAAGTAAAACCAGTGGTTAACGGCAAGCTGTCAGGTGTTAGTGAAACACGTTTAACCTGCAAGAGATTACCCTGTGATAAAAGGATTGGATTATTCGCATCATATACATATTCTATGCTGTTGCCTTTGGGCAGAATAGTTCTGGTACGCTCGCCCTGAGTGTTATATTCCCACTGCGTGGTGATGATGCCCTGAGCCTGGGTATAGACGTCTTCCCTGATTGCGTTGCCTAAGGAATTATGATAATAAACCTTTTTGTTACCCTTGCGGTCAATAATGGTGGTTACCAGCGTATTATCAGTATTGGTAATGTAACTAATCTGGAAAGAGTCCGTGCCATATTCCTGCGCTTCTACCCGGTCGTTTGCTCCATAGTTATTAACCACGTATGTTTGGCTCTTATGGTCGGCAAGGGTTAAGAGGTTATGATTCAGTCCGGCATCAGCAAATCCGCTGGAGTAGGTATAGTTGGCGGTATTACCGTTAGGATATTCAGCCGATGACGGCGTGGTTACGCTTGTCAAATCAGAATTATCATCTATGGTATATATAACCTTACGGCCCATAAAATCCTCTATCTCGCTTATTCTGCTCTTATTTCCCCAGCGGACAATAATAGACCGATTCAAAGTGTCGGTGATTTGGGTAAGCTGGTCCTGAGCGTTATAGCCGCAGGTAATCCGGTTACCGTTCCTGTCCGTAA
Organism: Candidatus Brocadiia bacterium; assembly: GCA_041658285.1. Lineage (NCBI taxonomy): Bacteria > Pseudomonadati > Planctomycetota > Candidatus Brocadiia > Candidatus Brocadiia bacterium. The sequence continues at coordinate 23,327 of JBBAAP010000005.1, read as the reverse complement.
TAGATGCCAGCTGAAAAAGGTTAGCAGTCAAAGCAGCCTGATTAAAGAGTTTAACCGTGCCGTCACGTTCTAAGAGTTTAAATGAGTTGTCCGGCAGTTTTTCCAATGCAACATAAAATCCGGTCGGCGCGGTATACGAACCATCAGGCTGGATAGTGAATTCATCTCGGCGGCTTGAACCGTTGAAATAAAGAACCTTGTTATCAACCGTATTTTCCAATAAACGCTCATTATAGTTGAAGTCCCAGCCATAACCCAGAGGGCCTTTAAACATTATCTGACTGCGATATGTGCGGATAAAACTAAAAGGTATCCCCTGCCCCGGAATGGTCAGGTCGGTAGTGGTTGAGTTTATCTCGCCGTTATGGCTAAAAAGAGGTTCGCAAACAGGATTAGGATTATTAATCGGTGGTTGATCAACCAGAACTATAATTACCGTATCATAATATCTGATATTAATAGTTTTTGTATTGGGTGATTCCGTATTACCGGCATTATCTATCGCATAATAGGTTATTACGAATGTCCCTGGGCTATTAATAGATATTGCCGCAGAACCTCCGAGCACTGTGTTATCGCCTGTGTTATTAATATTATAGTGCAACTCCTTCACGCCGGAAGGATTCGGCTCAGGGTCGGTCGCGGTCAGAGTCACGGTTACATCATCGTCATTCAAGCCGTTAACCGGCTCAGGGCTGATAACAGCATTAGTTACCGGACGAGTGTTATCGAGTTTTTTCTTGCCGATGGTCAGAATAAGATTGGGAGTTGTTTGGGTAAACCATATGTCTCCTTTTCGTTCAAAACCGTAATAAGGCGGCCACCAAACAGGAACCCAAGTTAAACTATCAGGGTTTATAGACTGCTGGAGGTTAAAAATCGCTGAATTATTCTGTGCCGAGATGGCAAAAGATGTCCCTTTAATGGTGGCAGTGATCACTTCTTCATCCTGCGCCAAGGAACCCACTTCAAAGGTAAATGCGGTATTCCGCTTGTTTGTATTACGTGCCCAAGACGCCTCTTTCCCTTCAGGTGATTTATATGTCCGCACCTCGTAATATGAATCCCGGAAATCATACCTATAAGAGCCAGGCACAGAAAACATATAGGTTGCGGTTGAGGTAATATTTGCAAGAACATCGCAACTGGTTGTTATTCTCTCCCAGTAATGATTACCAGTAATATAATCCCATACCATTGTATCCAATCCAGTAGTTCTGCCTTGATGCTGTATGGTATCCTTAACCTCGCTACCCAACAACTTATCCCAACTTTCCCCTTCGCTATTAGAATATGTCGTTATTTTGGTGATTCTGGTTGGCCCCCAATAAGAGGCACTTACTTCCACATAACGGATTCCCTCCTCCGCCCATAGATTTGTCCCAACCAACGAAGAAAATGCAACCGTCAGGAATAGAAAGGCCTTAGATACCCATATATAAATATTTTTAGACTTTATCATAATACCCCTTTCTTTAAGATTTTAAACTACTCATAGCTACGAAACTGCTGTCTTGAAATATTATGTTGTAATGATAAGTGCTGTTAATCGATAGCTGCATATTTTAATTTGGGAGTAAAGATAGCACTGGGTGGATTCCTGTCAAGAAATTACATTGTTTTCCGGTGATTTTATTTACTCCACCACATCACTTAAACTGTTCAACGTCAGCGCATTTGAGACAGGAAAATACTATTATTGATGCTTTAAGAAATACCGCCTTTAGCACAACTTCTTTTTGATTTTTCCGCCTTGAGTTGCTTATCCTCCCATTCTTTCAAGACCGAGGAAAAGCCATTAAGGTTAGCGCAAATTTGCCGGTATTCTTCTTCTGAAATGGGTCTGCCATATAATTTTGACCATTCTTCTATAGCCTGTTTTTATTCATTGTTTTGTCAAACCCGGTCTTTTGTTGCCTTAAAATAGGCATAAGGTATAACCCATTAGATTAGCAGCCAATCATTTTTAGAAGATGTAAGGAGGATGGAATGAATAAAACAACTGCAAAAATGCCGTATGAATACCGACAGGAATTTATACTAAGAAATCACAAAATTAAGTTATTATTAGAAGAACATGATTCCGTCAAAAGCAAAATAGACCAGTTGGATAAAGAAAAACCTATATGGCCTCTAACATCGGCAGGAGAATCGTCTCTATGGTTACAATATCATAATGAAGCCAGCGAGATATGGGCTAAATTAATAGAGGAATGTGGTGGCGAATTCCCCTGGTCAGTATTTAATAAATCTAATAGAGAAGATATACCCAAATTATTTGACAGGCTTATTGAAGAGCAAAAAAGAAATTATACAGATGACAGAGAGAAAATCATGGGAAAATTAGCTCCTTATGTAGATGAAACTACTTACGGACGAAGCGCTTTAATTGGCATGGGTTTTGGCAGCAAAGGGGAAACTCCCAGAAAAGTGTTAGAGTCTTTCAGACTTAAATTAGTTATGTTTGAAAGGGCTCTAAAAACAAATGATAATCCGGCGTTAAGGAAAGATATAGATTATTTTTTTAAGCATTACTGGTCTTTTACACTAAAAAATAATTGGGTTGCAATTAACGTTGATATAACACAATCAAGTAACATAATTTTGGCTGAAATTAAAGATGCAATAAAGGGGATGAAGGAGCTTAGGAAAATTGTTTTGAGGTTTATTAAAAATAATCCTAAAATAAACCGGCGACTAAAAAAATATGGGATTATAAATGATGTTATTAAAGCAAGTCGAATGCATATAAAAAAATATGATAATTATTTGCGTGTATACGACCTCAGATTCCAAAAGAAATCATTCAAGGAAATAGGTACAATTATTTATCCTAGCAAGCCGGCAGTTCAATCTGAAAATCTTGTTAAAAAGGAATTTGCCAGGGCTTACGAGCTTATTTACAGAAAAAAATATGTAGCTAGGTCTATGCCAAAAATGACAAGGAGCGATTTAATCAAGGAGTGTAATCATTGCCCGGAGCAAAAAAATTGCAAGGAATTGTGCCCTCAAGTTGCGGTGTACATTGACCAAGATAAAGTTTCTCAAAAACATCTTATTGTAGGCATCAGCCCAGAAAATCAAATTAAAACAGGAAGAATGCATGATAAAATACAACGTCTGCGTAGAAGAGACAAGAATAAATATGATGAAGAATAAAATTTCAGGATAATACCGTATAAAACCCATTACGAAAATAAGATACTTGCTTATTTTCACTTTTACTAGGGTATAAGCGTGATAGAAAGGCGCTTATACCCTTTTTTTATTTATGGCGGAATATTCAAAAGAGTTTTTGGAGAAGACCATTAAGGTCTGGCAACCTTACAGCGCGGCTCCGTTGTCTTTGGAAGACGCAAGAGAGATTGCCGAGAATATGCTCGGCCTATGCGCTCTTTTGTCTGAACTGGAAAAGAAATATGGCGAAGAAGAAAAACTATAACACTAGTCTAATTAAAACAACATTAAGTTATTCTACTAATGAAATAGCAGAGCTTTTTAATATCCATAAAAGAACAGTCCAGCTATGGTATGATGAAGGGCTTCCTCGTATAGATGACCGAAAACCATATCTCGTATTAGGTGAGATATTAAAAGAGTTCATAAAAGACCGCCAACATAAACGAAAAAAACAATGCAAACCAGATGAACTTTACTGCTGTAAATGCAGGGAGCCTCGTCAAAGCCTGAATAATTTCGTTAATATAAGATTTTTGAATGAAAAACGGCTTTTGATTATGGGTAAATGTTGCCAGTGCAATACGAAATTAAACAGGGTATCATCTACCGATAAATTAGATGAAATCGGGAAAATCTTTGAAATACAAACGATACTTAATCAAGACTTAATAGGGTTTAATTCTTCTATCGTAAATACTGACAAGAAAGGGGTCAATTTAACATGATTAAGTGTAATTCTAATAATGAACGCATTAAACGGCTTTATTATGAGTGGCAAAGGGAAGCAAATCAGAGGGGTTCAGCCACAATAGATAATATGAGAAAGGCGTTAACAAGATACGAATTCTATACTAAATATCAGGATTTTAAAACATTTAATAAGCATAAAGCAGTTGGCTTTAAAAAAGACCTTATTCAAACAAGAACAAAATTAAGGAATAATCTCAGTAAATCAACGGTTTTATCAACGCTGAATAATCTGAAGGATTTTTTCAGGTGGTTAATCTTGCAAAACGGATATAAACGGCTTGATGTCCGAGAGATTGAATATTTTAACCTATCTGGGAAGGAGAGCCGGATTGCTCAGGCGAAAAAACGCCCAAAAGTGCCTACGATTGAACAAATCGGGAAGGTCATTAGTTTAATGCCTTTAGATACAGAGATTGGCCGTAGAAACAGGACTATAATCGCCTTTACTCTATTAACTGGCATGAGAGATAGCGCAATTGCTTCATTAAAACTAAAGCATATTAAACTCAGTGAGGAACTTGTAGAGCAGTTATCGGCAGAGGTAAACACCAAGAATAGCAAGACCATCTATACCTATTTTTTTCCTGTTGGAGATGATATTAAGAAAATAGTGATTGATTGGGTTGATTACCTTTATAAAACTAAGCTGTTTGGCGAGGATGCTCCCTTGTTCCCTCGAACAAAATTAGTTTTAGACAAAAATAATGCTTTTACGGCTGATGGAGTTGAGCCCATCCATTGGAAAACAGCTAATAAGATAAGAAACATTTTCAAAGAAGCGTTTAAAAATGCTGGAATCGAGTATTTTAACCCGCACTCTTTTAGAAATACTTTAGTTAGATTAGGCGAGCAGATATGCAAGACACCAGAAGAATTTAAGGCTTGGAGCCAGAATTTAGGGCATGAGCAGGTTTTAACGACATTTAATAGTTATGGCCAGATTGATGAATACAGACAAGGTGAGATAATAAGGAATATTCCTCTTAATAGAGACAACAAAAAAGATGATATTTTAAACAGACTTGAAAACCTATTAAATAAAAATGAACAAAAAGCTTGACTTATGGATATAATGTTATAATTTGTTATATATGGATTTAATAGAAAGACTAGAAACATATCGTTTAGAACGCAAGATATCCCAACAGGCATTGGCAAAAAAACTGGGGGTATCGTTTGCTACGGTTAACCGCTGGTTAAACGTAAAAACAAAACCTAATAAAATACAGAGTTATCATATAGAGAAATTAATGAAAGAAAAAAAATAATATGTCCCACACAGACCCGAAAGACAATCAAATATTAAAACTCCAAAAAGAAAATGAAAGGCTAAAAAAACAGCTGACTAAATTTTCGAAAGAAATATATGGCTTATTTTGGTTTGACGTGCCAGAGGCTTTTGAAGATGATATTGAAAATAAGCTTCCGATTTTAGAAGAAGTGCCAAAATTAGCCATAAAAAGTAAGGATGATAAACCTACCCATATTTTAATTGATGGTGATAATTATCACGTCCTAACTTGCCTGAACTATACGCATAAAGGAAAAATAGATGTTATATACATTGACCCGCCTTATAATACTGGTTCTGATGGCTTTAAATATAAAGATAAAAGAATTTTAGACAAATACCCTGATGGCACAGAAGTGCCTATTGACCATCCATTAAGACACAGCTATTGGCTTTCTTTTATTAGGAAAAGACTTGAGTTATCTAAAACATTACTTTCGAAAGATGGTTTCTTGTCAGTTTCAATTGATGATAATGAATATGCTCAACTTAAATTATTGCTTGACTCGATTTTTCAAGAAAATGTAAAAACTATAGTCGTTAAAATGAGCGAAGCTTCTGGACTAAAAATGGCTTCAATAAAAAAAGCTGGGAGCATTCCAAAATATAAAGAGTATTTACTGATTGCTAAGCCATTTGGAGTTAAGAATTTATCTTTCGAACCGATTGCCAAAGAGAAATGGGATAATGAATATAATATTTTTATAGACAATTTTTCAAAAGAAAAAAGAGATATAATAGCTGAAATATCAACTAAAGTTAATATTATTGATGCTGACATTAAGATGGTTGACAAAATTTTAGCAGAAATAGAACTAAAAACTCTATCAGCTAAAATAGATGAAATTGGAATAAAAAATAAGAAAGAAGTTGAATTTTGGCGTCTTCAAAATGCTTGGCGTATTTGTAGAACTGCCGCAGGAGATTCCGTAAAACAATTAGCCGACAAAAAAAGGAGAACAGTAAAACAAACTATCTTCTCAGTTATTTCAAAACGAGATAAAGTATTATATATAGTAAAAGCCGATTATCCTGAAAATAGTAAAAAACCTCGTGTTCAAATACTTTTTGCTGATGACTATCTTAATGTTCACCCTGGTGATTTATGGACAGATATTAAAACTACGGGATTAGAAGCTGAGGGTGGTATTGATTTTAAGAACGGTAAAAAACCTCTTCAGTTATTAAAAAGAATAATTGCCGCCAACAAAAATAAGAATGCTATCATATTGGATTTTTTTGCTGGTTCAGGAACAACTGGTGAAGCTGTTATGGAATTAAATGAAATAGATAAAGGTCGAAGACAGTTTATTTTAGTAAATAACAATGATGAGGTTATAAATGGCAACAGGCACAGAATAATGACTGACGTATGTTATCCTCGAATTAAGAATGTTATTAATGGTTACAATAACAAGAAGGCTTTGGGCAATTCAATAAAATACTACAAAACAAATTTTGTCGGTAAAAACAATATTCTTAGTGCTAATGATAAAGACAAAATAGAGTTAGCTTATAACGCTGGTGCAATGCTTGCAATTGCCGAAAATACACTTGAAGAAGTTGAAAAAAATGGATACTACCAATTATTCGAAAACGAAGAGCGATATACAGCAGTATATTTTAGGGAGGAACTTGATAAATTTGATTTCTTTGTAACAAAGGTAAGTGAACTTAAAAAACCGGTTGTGATATATGTTTTTAGTTGGGAGAAAGAACTTGAATTTAGCGAGTTTGAGAATAATAAAAACATAGCTGTAAAAACGATACCTCAACCAATTTTAGAAATATATAAACAAATATATAACCTTACTTAAATATGCCAACTTATAATCCGTTAAAATTTCAAAAAATAGCGATTGACATCTTAAATGAAGCATTCTTGAGGCTTTGTAAAAAAACAGAAAGGCAACTCCCTCTCGTTTTTAAATCGCCTACTGGAAGCGGCAAAACCCTAACAATCGCCCATTTTATTCGAGGGCTTAACCATTTACCACAATGGAACGAAGATAAGGCTTTTATTTGGATTACTTTTAGCGACGATTTGGCAATGCAGAGTAAAGATAAATTTAAAGAATATTTTGAAAATAACTTAGAGAATAATCTTCTAACCGTAAATGACATAAACAGAGGTAAGCTTTACGGGAACGACATTTTATTCCTGAATTGGCAAAAAATTGTTTCAAAATCAGCGGAAAGCAGAGTTTTAAGAAGGCCAGACGAAGACGATATGCACGATATGCACAAAGAAAGCGGAAGTTATTTTGAGGATGTTATTGATGGCACAAAAGAAGACAAAAGGGAAATTATTTTAGTAGTAGATGAGGCACATGCTTATAAGGGAACAGAATTAGCACAAAACATTATTGATTATATTGACCCTAAAATCATTGTTCATATTACCGCTACGCCATCAGATAAAGATGTTGTCAATGCGGCTACTCTTGAAAGTTTTGTGCAAGTAGATAGACAAGGAGTTGTTAAGGAAGGATTAATTAAAGAAAAAATAATCGTTCAGACAGAAGAAGACTTACTGAAGTTAAAGGGCAAGGATTTAGATAAGGGGCTTTTACAGTTAGGGATAAAAAAACGAGAGCAAATTAAAAAAGAGCTGAAAGTTTTAGGTAAAAATATAAATCCACTAATGTTAATTCAGTTACCCAACGATGATAAGGAGCTTATTACCATCGGTGATCAAACAAAAGAAGAGGTGGTTTGCCAGTATTTAACCGAACAAGGTATAAAAAGACCACAGATTGCCAAATGGTTTGATGGCAAAAAAGAAAATTTAGATTTCATTTCTGATAACGATAATGACGTCGATTTTATGCTATTTAAAGAAGCGGCTGGAACTGGCTGGGATTGCCCACGCGCTTGCGTTTTAGTGATGTTTAGAGAAATAAAATCAGATAAATTCTACACCCAAACGGTTGGCAGGATTTTAAGAATGCCGGAGCCAAACTTAAAGGAAGATTATAAAAATAATCCTAATTTAAGAATCGGGTATTTGTTTACGAATTACCGCAGGAATCAGGTGCAAATACCAGACCAGTCAAGTAATAACAAGCCTTATACTCAGCACGCATATATAAGGGAAAATATAAAAAATATTAAATTGGAATCTGCTTATATATCTCGCATTGATTATGGCGATATCCCAGCGTCTTTTAAATTTCAGGAAAGTTTTAGTAATTCTATGAATAAATCTTTTGGTATTACAAAAGATGATATTTTAGGAAGAGCAAGAAAGAAATTAGAAAAAGCAGGGGTTGATTTAGATGACAAATTAACCAACTTTATTATTGCCAATGCTAAGTTTGAAGATTTTGACCAATTAGCTTTTGACTTTAGGAAAAAGGGTATTGATGTAGAATTAGAAATGTCCACCAACGATGTGGAGAAAACCTTTAACTATCTTTGCTATCAACTTCTAAAAGAACAAACAGATGAGGAAGCAAAATATACAAATATTGCCCGTTCTTGGAGTGTATTAAAATCGGCTATTAGAATATGGTTTAAATCAGCTTTAAATGATGACAGTAATTACTACTACCGTATTTTTGTGAAAGACATCCTAAAAGGGGCAAGTAGTAAATTCAGACCAGAAATAACTAAATCTTTAATTGACTTTAAACCAATTGCACAGCAGATATTGAAAGAAAAGAAGAAACGACAAGAAGAAAAAGAGACACCTATTTTTGAAGTTAAAGAAAGGTATGATTTTACTGATGATTACGAAGAAGTATCCCAGAAACTTTATGTATTAGATAAGTTGTTTGTTCTAAAATCTTATAAAGGCAAGGAGAACGAAATAAACTTTATAAATTATTTTGATGAAAAGAGCAAACACATTGACTGGTGGTTTAAAAATGGAAATCAGGGCAAAGACTATTTTGCGATAAAATATTTCAACAATATAGATAACAAAGATGATTTATTCTACCCTGACTGGATTATCCGTTTTAAGAGTGGTAAAATAGGTATTTTTGACACTAAAAAGGGGCAAACAGCTACTGAGCAAGAAACCAAAGATAAGGCAAAGTATTTAGCTATCAAACTAAAAGAATTAAGTAAGAATCATATAGGAGGAATTGCAGTTTTTGAAAATGGGGTTTGGTATTATAATGACTCGGAAGATTACTTGTATCAAAAGGGTAAAATAAGCCAAGATAAAAATTGGAAGCCATTTGAGGATTTATTTAAAGATAAAAAATGAACTCCGCTTTATTATACGTTAGGGTATCAAGCAAAGAGCAAGAAAGGGAAGGCTATTCCCTTGACGCTCAAGAGAAACTGGGCGATGAATACGCACGCCGGAATAGTCTTAATATCATAAAACGCTGGAAAGTCTCAGAGTCCGCCTGGAAAGATGAACGAGACGCTTTTAACGAGATGCTGGATTACGCTAAAAGGCATGAAGATGTAAAACACATCATTTTTGACGTTACGGATAGGATGACCCGTAACGATATGGATAAAATCAAAATATGGTCTTTGGTAAAATATCACGACAAGACTATACATTTCTCAAGAAGCAATAAAAAGATAGACAAGAACTCCGGCTCTGAGGATGAGTTTATGCTGGATATAGAGGTGGCGGTGGCGAAGAAGATGTCTAATGACATTTCCCGCAAATCTAAGATGGGTATGCAGGAGAAAGCCGAGCAGGGGTTTTATCCTTCGAGGGCTCCTTTTGGTTATTATAATAATCCAGTAACACGATTGCTTGATGTGGATAAAAAGAATACTCCTTATGTTCAAAGGGCGTTTTCTCTGATGGCTTCGGGCAGTTATTCTGTAAAGATGCTGGCAAATATTCTTTATGAGGAAGGATTAAGAACGGCCCAAGGCAACAGGTTGAACAAGGGCACTCTGTGGCATATACTTAAGAATCCTATTTATTATGGGGTGTTTACGTGGGATGGGTCTATGCATCAGGGCAGTCATACCGCGCTTATTTCCAAAGATGTATTTGATAAGGTGCAGTCTGTGTTGAACGGGAAGGCGCATAATCATATTTCAAAAAGAAATTTCTCGTTCAATAACCTTATTACCTGCGGTATTTGCGATTGCAAGATTTTGGGCGAGCGGAAGAAGAACCGATATACTTATTATCATTGCACATTTTCTAAAGGCAGGCATAACGGAATCGGTTATATTCCTGAAGATAGGTTAGCATCTATGTTTGAAGAACCAATAAAGAAGATTACCTTGAGCAGTGATATAGTTGATTGGCTTAAGGAAGGGCTTAGGGAACGCAGTAGAAGCACCGTAGAATCGCAGGAAACCCGCCTTAATGCGCTTAGAACACAAGAGGAAAGGATAACTACCCGCCTTAGCAGGTTATTCGATTTAAAGCTTGATGGGGATATGGACAAGGATGTATTTAAGGCTAAAGAACAGGAGTATAAAGGCCAGCTTTTTGAGGTTAGGGCGCAGAAGGAGTCTGTTAAAGCGATTAACCAAAATTTCTATGAGGATGGCTGTAAAACCCTCGAACTGGCGAATCGCTTGTATTCTCTATACGTTAAGGCGAACTATGAGGATAAGGCTAAGATTTTGAAGTTTGTAGCCTCGAACTATACCTTAAATGATGTAACTCTTTATCCTGTATATAGAAAACCATTTAATTTTATGGCTGAAAAAGGAGGTCGTCTAAGTTGGTACCCCCACAGGGATTCGAACCCTGGTCCTGAGACTGAGAATCTCATATCCTAGGCCGCTAGACGATGGGGGCATGGTTGCCGGGTTAGGATTCGAACCTAAACAACAAGATTCAGAGTCTTGCGTCCTACCGTTAGACGACCCGGCAATAATTATCAGTATAACGGATAGGCACTATAACTATAGCTGGAATTAAATCAAGAAAATTCTGATATGACTAAACCATTAATCGGCATCAACGCCTCGTTCGCATACAACAATAAATACGTACGGGTAACCCGGACTTATTGCCAAGCGGTACTCCAAGCCGGCGGCGCGCCGGTAATCATCCCGCCCATCGCCGGCAATGACCCGGATTTATACATAAAGAAACTCAACGGCATCGTTTTTACCGGCGGCGCCGATATCAACCCGTCTGTTTACGGCGAGCGCCCCCTGGAAATAAAAGACAAACACGGCATCGCCAAAATCATTATAGATGAAAAATTCAACTCCGATATGGCCCTGATGAAATCAGCCCTCAGGAATAAAATACCACTCCTGGCCATCTGCTACGGCGCCCAACTGCTCAACGTCGCCCTCAAGGGCCGGCTCTTTCAGGATATCGAGCACCAGGTCAAAACAACCGTCAAACACCTCTGGGCCCGGCATCAGGTCTACGTCTGCGATACCGGCCTGCTCCATAAAATCACTGGCAAACAAATGATAAAGGTCTATTCCTCGCACCACCAGGCAATCAAGACACCGGGCGCAGGGCTGATAATCAACGCCCGGGCCGCGGACACGGTAATAGAAGGCGTGGAACTTCCCCGGAAAATTCATCCGTTCTGTTTAGGCGTGCAATGGCACCCGGAAATGACTATAAAAGAGCCGGACCACCTTAAATTGTTTAAAGCGCTGATATCGGCGTGTAACTAATTATAAATCAGCATTCTGCGTTATCCCAACACCACTTCCTCATTCTTCTGGGGCAGATATGCCTTGTAACCCGCATCAATCAGCCGCTGGGTAAAGGGTTCTGACTGTTCTTCATCACCGTGAACCACGAATATCCGCTTGACTGATTTACCCAACTGCTGGATATACCAAAACAGCTCGTCCTTGTCCGCGTGCGCGCTGAACGAATTAATCTTAACCACCTCGGCGTTGAGCTTATACTCCTCGCCGAAAATCTTGACTATCGGCTGGCGGTCGACAATCTTCTTTCCCAGAGTGTTCTGAGCCATATAACCCACCACCAATATCGTATTAGCCGGGTTTTCGATATTGTTCTTCAGGTGATGCAGTATCCGGCCAGCTTCGCACATACCCGAAGCAGAGATAATCACCATTGGTCTCTTATCAAAATTGAGCTCTTTAGACTCGGCCGAATCGCGGATATAACGGATATGATTCAGCCCGAACGGGTCCAGATGCTTGGCCATCAGCTTTTGGGTCTCGGCGTCCATGTAGCCGATGTGTTTCTGGAAAAGCATGGTGATATTCGTGGCTAGCGGGCTGTCCACAAAAATCGGAATCATCGGCAGTTTACCCTGGCGAATCAGCTCGGACAAGAAATAAACCACCTCCTGCGTCCGTTCGAACGCAAACGACGGGATGATAAGCTTGCCGCCCCGATTGATTGTACGCGTGACCACATCAACCAGCTTCTGCTTGGCGCTTTCCACCAGATCGTGCGGCCGGTTACCGTAGGTACTTTCGATAATTAGGTAATCAATGTTTTGAATGATGTCCGGATCGCGCAGCAACGGCAGGTTCTTGCGGCCTAAATCCACCGCGTAAAGCAGGCGGACAATGCCCGCGCCGTTTTGTATCTCCAGCAGAATCAGCCCGGCACCCAAAACGTGCCCGGCCTCGAAAAAGGTCGCCGTGATATCCGGCGTAATCTTGAACGGCTGGCGGTAGTAATTGCTCTTAAAATTACCCAAGCAGGCTATGGCGTCGTTCGATGTATAAAGAGGCTCGCGCTGGGGCTGGCCCTTCCTCTTGTTTATCTTATTAACGAACTTAATATCTTCCTCCTGGATATGGCCGCTGTCCGGCAGCATCAAGGAACACAGGTCAACCGTAGCCGAAGTGGCGTGGATAGGACAGCTCAACCCGTGCTTGACCAGGTTGGGAATATTACCGCTGTGGTCGATATGGGCGTGCGAAAGCGCCAGTGCCGTCACCTCTCCCAGCGAAAACGAAAAGGTCGAATTAATCTTATAGAAATCATCGCGCCGGCCCTGGAACAGACCACCGTCAATCAGGACCTGGCTTGAAGGAGTCTTAACCAGATGCATCGAACCGGTCACCGTCCGGGCCCCGCCGCAAAATTTCAGTTTTATACTCATCTTGTAATTGTAATATTGATAACAATTATTAATCGTATGTCAAAGTAATTAGAACCAGTTTGACCGAAGGGAATTAGAGCTACTGCCTCCCTTTAAGGACTGGTTTTTATCTCTTAGGGACCACTAGAAACAAAGTGCCGTAGTGTCCCTTAGATCACGTAAGTGAAGCTTAACAGGACTAATGTAAATCTCAATATTAGTAATATTCGCACTGGGTAAGAGACAGTAACGCCCTTTTGCCACCTTTTGTCAAAAGTTCTAACTGTCTCTAATCTCTTGACAAACCTCTTTATTGGGGGTATACTGACAAAGTTTATTTTATAGGAATTATTGATATATAAATCCGTTTTATCCGCTTAATCAGCTTACATTAGAACAGGATTTTTAGAGCGATGAAAGAGAATAAAGACCCCAAGGAACAAAAACAGCCCGCGCCGGAGAAGCCCAGTTCCAACGAAAAAGGGCAATTAGCCATCTCCGTTGAACAAAACGGCAATATCCAGGAACTAGCCATCGAGAACGAGATGAAGGACTCGTATCTCAACTACGCTATGAGCGTAATCGTCTCGCGCGCCCTACCGGACGTCCGGGACGGTCTCAAACCCTCGCAACGGCGCATACTGGTAGCTATGAACGACCTCAACCTCGGACCGCGCTCTAAGTTCCGTAAATGCGCCAAGATCTGCGGCGACACTTCAGGTAACTACCACCCGCACGGCGAGCAGGTGGTTTACCCAACGCTGGTCCGGATGGCCCAGGATTTCTCCTGCCGTTACATATTAGTGGACGGCCAGGGCAACTTCGGCTCCGTAGACGGTGACCCGCCGGCCGCCATGCGTTATACCGAGGCGCGCATGTCCGACTTCGCCTCGCTGCTCATGAAAGACCTGGATATGGGCACGGTTGACTTCCAGCCCAACTACGACGAGACGCGCGATGAACCCAAGGTCCTGCCCTCGGCCTTTCCCAATTTATTATGCAACGGCGCATCCGGCATCGCCGTCGGTATGGCCACCAGCATCCCGCCCCACAACATAATCGAAGTGGCCGACGGAATCATCAAAATCATCGACAAGCCGACCGCAACCATAGAAGAACTGATGGAAATAGTAAAAGGCCCGGACTTCCCCACCGGCGGCATCATCTGCGGCGCCCAGGGCATCCGCGACGCCTATCTGACCGGCCGGGGCATCATTACCGTCCGATCCAAGGTCACCACCGAGGAAGGCAAGCAGGGCAAGAACAGCATCATCATCACCGAAATCCCGTATAACCAGGAAAAAGCCAAGATTATCGAACGCATCGCCACGCTGGTCAAAGAAGGCCGCATCCAGGGCGTGTCCGACATCCGGGACGAATCGGACCGCGACGGCATGCGCATCGTGGTCGAGCTCAAACGCGGCGAGGAAGACCAAATCGTCGTCAACCAGCTCTTCGAGAACACCTCGCTCCAGGACAACTTCAGCATCGTAATGATTTCGCTGGTCAACGGCCGGCCGGAAACACTAAACCTAAAACAGATGCTGGTCGCCTACAAGGACCACCGCATCGAGGTCATCCGCCGCCGGACCAAGTTCCTGCTGGACAAAGCCGAAGCCGAAGCGCACATCCTCGAAGGCCTGGTCATCGCCGTCGACAACATCGACGACATCGTCCACCTGATAAAGAAATCCAAGAGCATCGAAGAAGCCCGGGGAAAGCTGATAAAGAAATATTCCCTGTCCGAGATTCAGGCCGACGCCATCCTGCGCATGCAATTATCACGGCTGACCGGGCTGGAACGCGAGAAGCTCGAAACCGACCTCAAGGCGCTTAAGGAAAAAATACGCGACTTCAAGGCCATCCTGGCCGACGAGAACCTGGTCCTGGACATCATAAAAGAAGATCTCTACGAGATGAAAGAAAAATACGGCGACAAACGCCGGACCGAAATAATGAAGCGGGCGCTCAAGGATTTTTCCATAGAAGAATTGATTACCGAGGAAGAAACCGTCGTGGTCATCACCCACGAGGGCTACATCAAGCGCGTACCGCTGACCAGCTACCGCAAACAACAGCGCGGCGGCAAGGGCGTCATCGGCACCGAAACCAAGGAAGGCGACTTCGTCGAGCACCTCTTCGTCGCCTCGACCCACGATTACATATTATTCTTCACCGACATCGGAAAGGTACACTGGGTCAAGGTCTACGACATCCCTGAAATGTCGCGCACTGCCAAGGGCCGGGCGCTCATCAACCTCATCCGCTTCAACCAGAAGGAAAAGATTACCGAAGCCATCCCGGTGGGCACCTTCGACAAAGGCTTCCTGCTGATGGCCACGGCCAAGGGGCTGGTCAAGAAAACCACCCTGTCCGAATACGGCAACCCGCAAAAGGGCGGCATCATCGCACTAAAACTGGAAGCCGACGACCGGCTTATTGGAGTGCGAACCACTTCCGGCAAGGACCACATCATCCTGGGCACCCAGGACGGTATGTCCATCAGGTTCCCGGAAGAAAACGCCCGCCCGATGGGCCGGGCCACTTACGGCGTCACCGGCATCCGCCTCAAGAAAGGCGACCTGGTCCGCGATATGGTCATAATGGACAAGAACGCATCACTCCTGTCCGTCTGCGAAAAGGGCTACGGCAAACGCACCAGCTTCGACGAATACCGCATCCAGCGCCGGGGCGGCTCGGGCATCCGCAACATAAAGACCTCGGACCGCAACGGCAAACTCATCGGGCTAAAAGAGGTCACCGACAAGGACGAGATAATGCTGATGACCCAAAAAGGTATGGCCGTGCGCATGCCGGTCAGCGGGCTGAGAAGTATCGGGCGCAACACACAGGGCGTGCGGTTGATTTCCATGCAACCCAGCGACAAGGTCGTCTCCGTGGCACGCGTCTGCCCCGAAGAAGTCGAAGACGAAGAAAAGACGCCCAATCTCCCCACCCCCAAAGGTTAAAACAGGCGTTCTAGAAGCAAATCCGGTTCTAAATTACTTTCTTTATGTCCACGTGTTCCTTGACCAGCTTGGTCAGAATATCTATCCGGACCGAATCTTCCTTGGCCAGCAACGGCTCGATAGATTCTATCTGTTTGGCAACCTGGTAGGTGTCCTGGCTGACCAGCAAAAGAGGCGTGTTCTTCTCGGACGCCTTGGAAATAATGTTCGACTGGGGCATGATATTGTTTGTCAGGATTATCCCGGCGCTGTTAGTTTCTATGGCCGCGATAATCATATCCGAACGGTCGCCGCTGGTAATAATCAACTTGTCTTCCTTCTGGAAAAGCGTGCTCTTCAGCGCCATCTCGGCCGAGCCGGCCCCGATGAAAATATGCTTCACCGTGCGGTTCAACAGGTTTTCGCCGGTAAGAACCTTGGCAAACAACCGGTAATTCAGGTTATTCACCGTCAGGTGCGTCAGCTCCGGCTTGTAAGGCAATACGCCCAGCACTTTCAATCCTAATTCGGTAATGCTGCTCAGGTAGTTCTCGTTAAAGTCGTCGACATTCTTCACCTTGTTGATAATCACGCCGCCGAAATCAACGCCTTTGAGGTTAACATGATTTTTCAGAAAAGTGGCGTTATCGATGATAGTATCCTCATTGCCGCTGATAATGATATAAAGCCTGCCGTTAATGTATTTGGCAACTGATATGGGGTCCAGTCCGGCCCCGCCGCCGCATTTCAGGTTGCTGCCGCCTTCAACCAGCAGGACATCTTTGCCCTTGCCCATGGTCTCAACCATTGCCAGTAATTTCTTGCTGCGCCGTTCGTCATCGTACATATACTTGAGCTTGGCATACTCGAATCCTATGGTCATTTCATCCGGGCTTTCCTTAAGCTCCATCACCCCGGCAATCAGGGCCGAATCGTAATCCCAGAGCCGTTTTTTCTGGTAGACCAGCCGCTCCCCAAACGGTTTCATATAGCCGATTTTAGTGCCCAGCGCCCGGGCCAGCCCGATGATGAAATTGGTCTTGCCGGCGCTCTTTTCCATAGATGCAATCACTAATTTATTCATTTTGTTCACCTCCGTTTAATTCTTTGTCAGCAGTATCCTTACGTCAACCGCTTTTACTCCCTGTTCATAGGCGACCAACGGATTTATTTCGATATCCGAGATGCCTTTGGATTCGCTTATTATGGCGCCGACCTTGATGATGGTGTCGACCACGCTGTCAATGTCCTTGCGGGCTTCGCCCCGAACACCCAGCAGCAGCGGATAAGACTTGATTTCTTTCAGCATATCCGTTATCTCCCTGCGTCCGGCCGGCCAAGCCCGGAAGGCCACGTCTTTCATCACTTCGACATATATGCCGCCCAGCCCGAACATGACGATGGGTCCGAACGACGGGTCGCGCCGGGCCCCGATAATCAGCTCCGTCCCGGGCTTGACCATCTCGTCCACCGACACGCCCTCAATTAAGGCGTGCGGATTATGGCTCCGGCAGTTATGGATAATGGCTTCATATGCCTCTATCACCTCGTTCTTGTTGGCCAGGTCCAGCGCCACGCCGCCCACGTCGCTCTTGTGTAGGATATCCTTGGAAACGACCTTCATCACCACCGGATACCCGACCTGCTCGCTGAACTTTACGGCTTCCTGGATACTATGCGCGATATGGCTCTGCGGCACCGAGATATCCGCCGACTTGATGACCGCCTGGCCTTCGTTGGAGAGCAGGAAGCTCCGGTTGTCAGCCCGGGCTTTCTTTATGATGCCGTCTATGACCGGACTGTCTATCCGGCATTTGGACGCCGGCTCCGTTTTGACGGCTAAGGCGCGGTAGTACGAATACATCGCGCCCATGCACGATACCGCCTCGTACGGGTCGCTGAAAACCGGCACGTCCCGCTGGCGGAGCATCCGGATGCACACGTCCGACTTCTCGCCGCCCAGCAGGCAAAAAACGATGGGCTTTTGCGCCGCCCGGTAATTCTTGTATGTCGCCTCGATTATGCCCGAGAAATTATCGATGTCGAACACGGCCGTTTCGCAATAAAGCGAAATGAGCGCGTCGATGTCCTTATGCTTGAGCGAAGCCGCGAAGGCCGTGTTATAATGCGACGGCCCGGCCTGGCCGGTCAGGTCAACCGGGTTCTTGGCCGAACCGAAATAAGGCATCACTTTGGAGAATGTCGATTTTAACGTTTCGTAATTATCATAGAGCTTGACGCCGTACTTCTCGCAGGCGTCGGTGGCCATAACGCCGATGCCGCCGCCGTTGGTGATTATTACCGTGTTTTCACCGGCCGGTATGGCCGTATTGGCGAAAAACTTGCACCATTCCAGCGCCTCCTTGATGCTCTCGGCCCGGAGCACGTTGCACTGGCGCATGATGTCATCGAATATCTCGTCCGAGCCGGCCAGCGAGCCGGTATGCGACGCGGCCGCGATGGCGCCGCGCTTGGACCGGCCGGACTTGACCACCACCACCGGCTTGGCCCGAGCCGTGGCCTTGAGCGCCTTGACCAGCTTGGCCCCGTTCTTGACGCCTTCGATATACATAAATATCACCTTGGTGCCGTCGTGCTCAGTCAGGTACTCGAGCAGGTCGGTCTCGTCCAGGTCGGCCTTGTTGCCGACCGAGATAATCGAGGACAGCCCGATGTTCTCCACCGCCGTCTTGCCTATCATAGCCACGCCCAAAGCGCCGCTCTGGGTGATGATAGCCACATTGCCCGGCTTGATGTTCTTCGGCCCGAAGGTGGCGTTCAGCGAACTGGCTGCCGAATAAAAACCGAATATGTTCGGCCCCAACAGGCGCATATCGTGCTCCAGGGCGTAAGCCGTTATCTTATTCTCCAGCTCGATGTTGCCGATTTCGGAAAAGCCCGAGGTGATGATGGACAGGAACTTGACGTTCTTCTCGGCGCAGCCTTTTAGAGATTCCAAAACCATCTCGGCCGGGATGACGATAGTAGCCACGTCGACGTCGCCTTTGATATCCTCGATGCGTTCATACGAATCAACGCCCAGTAGCTGCCCGCCCTTGGGGTTGACCGGGTATATCTTTCCCTTATATCCGCTGGCCACGATATTCTCGACTATCTTATAACCGATTTTGCCCGGCTGCTGCGACGCGCCGATGACGGCGATGGAGCGCGGCTCGAACAAGTATTTTATATCGGCGTTGTTGTTCTTCATCATCCAACCTTGCCCCACTGGGGGCGGATAGCTTCAATCAAAAAATATCACTAAATGGGCCTATCCCTGAATGCCATTCGCATCTCGTAGACGCCCGAATCATTCCGGCGCTGGATGTCAAATCCCATCGACTCGAACAAGTGCAGCATCGGCTGGTTTTCCTGGACCACCTGCGCCGTGAACCCCAGCAAGCCCTGTTTCTTGGCCAGCAAGGTCAGGTAGGACAGCAGTTCGTGCCCGATGCCCTTATTCTGCTGGTCGTCCCTGACCACAAAGGCCACCTCGGCCGTGTGGGTATTCTCGTCTATGCCGTACTGGCCGACGCCGACTATCAGTTCCTGCTCGTCCTTCTGCAATACGGCCAGGATGACCAGTTCCCTGGTATAATCTATGATGACGAATTCCTGCAGGCGTTCGTGGGGCATATCCTTGCGCCGGGAAATGAACCGCCGGTACATGCTCTGGTCCGAAATCGAATAAAAGAAATCCTTCAGAAGCGGCTCGTCGCTTATCCGGACCGGCCTGAAAAACAGGGTCAGGCCCGACTCCGAAGTCCGGTAGGTCTCCAGATGTTCCGGGTATTCGCCCTTCTTGCCCGGTATAAAGGCTTGGTCGGCGTAAATCATATTAAGCTTCTTGGCTTCCTGTACCAGCCAGGGCCGAAACTTGGGATGTGCGATGGCGATTAACTCCATGGCCCGCTCGCGGATGTTCTTGCCGTGCAGGTAAGCGATGCCGTATTCGCTGACCACGTAATGGACGTCGCCCCGATTCAGGGTCACGCCGGCGCCTTCCTTTATGAATGGCACGATGCGCGAGACGTTGCCGTTATCGGCCGTGGACTCGATGGTCAGGATGGTCTTGCCGCCGGGCGAAAGTATCGCCCCGCGCATGAAATCGGCCTGGCCGCCGATGCCGCTGTAAAAGGTCTTGCCGATGGACTCGGCCGTGGCCTCGCCGGTCAGGTCTATCTCCAAACCGCTATTTATGGCCGCCATATTGCTTATCCGTGAAATCACCAGCGGGTTGTTGGTGTAATCCACCGGCCGGAACTCAAAGCTGGGGTTGTCGTTGAGGTATTCATAAGTCGCCTTCTTGCCCATGCAGAAGGCCGCCACCGTCTTGCCCCGGTTAAGCGACTTCTTGGAGTTATCAATCACGCCGGACTTCATCAGCTCGACGATGCCGTCGCTGATGAGCTCCGTATGCACCCCCAGGTGCTTCTTGTCCTTCAGGCTGGCCAGGATGGCGTTGGGGATGCTGCCGTAACCGACCTGGATGGTGTCGCCGTCCTCGATTATCTTAGCCACGTACTTGCCTATTTTAAACGGCGTGTCCTTGGACACCTGGGTTTCGAATTCCAGGAGCGGTTCGTCGTGTTGGATGATGAAATCCACATCGTGGATATTGATGAACGTCTCGCCATGCA
Organism: Candidatus Brocadiia bacterium; assembly: GCA_041658285.1. NCBI lineage: Bacteria > Pseudomonadati > Planctomycetota > Candidatus Brocadiia > Candidatus Brocadiia bacterium. Next base: position 2,539 of record JBBAAP010000005.1, on the reverse strand, counting down.
CCCGGGGCATCTGGCTATTGGCCTGGACAATCACCAGCTCGGCCGCCTCGACCGCCGACTTGACGATGTCAACGCTGACGCCCAGGCTCATAAAACCGTGCTCGTCCGGCAAAGAGGTCTGGATAAGGGCGATGTCAATGGGCTGGAGCCGCTGACGGAACAGGTCCGGCACGGCCGACAGGAAAATCGGGGTGTAATCAGCCGCGCCCTCGGCCACGGCCGCCCGGGTGCTCCGGCCGATGAAGAACGAATTATGCCGGAAATTATCCTTGAACTTCTCGTCGGCGTAAGGCGCCACGCCCAGAGTCCAGACCTGCAACACCTCGGCGTCGAAGAACGCCTTGGGGTTGGACTCGACGTATTTAATCATGGCCTGAACCAGGTACTGCGGCTCGCCGCAGGCCGTGCCCACGAAGATATGGTCGCCGGCGTGAATATGGCTGAATATGGCTTCCTCGGAGGCGAACTTCTCCGGGTATTTCGACTTCAGTTCATCGAGATAAGAATTATTGCTCATAACTAAACCGTAGGCACTGCGTCGCCATGGCGCTTTGCGTACATACTTGGGCTGTTAGACTTTAGTCGTTATTAGCCCAGTATACCTGGCAGCCCGTTAGGGTTCTTGTCCCAAGACCCCTAAGGGTCTAGGGATAATTCGCTACCGCTCAAACTGCCAGAGTACAACCCGATTCGCAAATTCCCTCTATATTATAATATGCTGATATTTCGCAATAATCAAGAGAAATCCGACTAAATAGATTTAGAGCCAGTAGGAGTGTAACGACGTACTGGCTCTTATCCAGTGCAAAAAACAGGCTTAGTAATATTTGCACTGGGCTAGTGCCAGTAGGAACGCAGTGACGTACTGGCTCTTATCCCGGCTATTCTGACGGGAGATCCCCGAAGCCCCGCCCAAAGGCGGGGTAAACTGTGCGGAGTGGGATTAGGGACAGTTTGAACCTACCATTCACCACAAACCTGCCCGGCTGTCTCGTTCAGGCGGGGGCACAAAGAACAATCAAACAGGGACTGGACGAGACTGGTAAAAGACTAAAATAGTCTAATACAAATCTCTTAAAGTTACTGTTTAGTGCCACTTCGAACGAAAGTGAGTTAGAGGCACTTATCCCCGAACGCAGGGAAGCGGGATAAGCATTCTCTGTGTACTCTGTGCCTCAGTGGCTATTCTATCCAGCCTTTTAGCCAAATATTTATTGAACAGAATTGTCCTCCTTTCGTAGCTAATACTTTAATCATCCGTGTCTCATCCGTGGCTAATGTCGCCTCCTTGTAAATATTCTGGTTTAGGTTGGCCACGTTTTGCCATATAAAGTGTATAGTTGAAGTACCATAATCCATACCGGCCCTTCGACCGAGGACGGTCAGTATCTGCTCCATACTGGCCGGAACGGACATGGCATTGAACTGCATCTCCACCAGCACCGCTGTTGCAGTAGCCGGTATAAAAGTTGACAGGTCTATCAGTTGGTTAATGTCCGCCATCGAGTTCTCGGAGAACACCAGAGGCTGTCCGGACAAAAGCGTCAACTGCATCCCGCCCGCACCGCCTGTTGGCGGGGCAATCCAATTAAACTTGCCGGTAGCTGCGTCGAAAGACAGTATTTGGCCATCCGTAGGCGGAGCGACGTTATAGAGCAGTTCGTGGTTGATGGAGCTCAGCGCAATCTTGACCCAATCCACGGCCCGGTCCACTATCTTGGGATTGGTAACCTGCGCATCGCCGATTTCATCGGTAGCGATTGCTGGGGTCAGGGGACGAGTAACTCCGCTCGCCATCGGTTTCCATTCCAGCTTGGCCTGAGCCTGATTGTAAGTCGGTACTTCGCCGTCTGCCGGGGAATCAACTGCCGCCAGTTTAGTTGGCGTGACTTCGCCTATGCCAATCTTGGATGCGGTAACTGCTCCCTCGTTAAGCTTGGTGGATGTAACCGCGTGGGTATCAATCTTGTCAGCGGTTACTGCGCCTCCTGCGATCTTTTCTGCGACTACTGCGTTATCAGCAATCTTGGGCGTAGTCACGGCATTGTCCTGCAACGGCACCAGCGAAACGTTTGAGCCCAGTTTAGCTAATGTAACGGCGCCGTCGGCGATGTCATCGGTCTGGACCTGCCCGGCCCCGATATCGGCTCCGGTAATGGTCTCATCCTTAATCTTCTGAGATGTTACTGCATTGTCCGCAATCTTCTCCTCGGTTACTGCTTGCTCCGAGATCTGGGGCGAGGTCACCTCGCCATTTGCGTATCTGTGTCTGAATGACATAAAACCTCGTTTCAATGTTTCATTGTTATACTATTACAACGTAGAAACATTTTAACGCTGTAACATTTTAACAGGAAAACGAGGGCGGTGCACTCGCCCTGTTTTCCTTACCCTACTAGATCAGCACTATCCCTGTTCAACGTCAGCGCATTTGAGACAAAGGAATGAAGGGGAATAAGTTGCAGATATCAAGGAGTTTTGGGGGGAGAAAACTCCTTGAAAAATCGACTCGACTCCGATAATATCTTTTACGGAAGGA